>JAGVXM010000041.1 GCA_018303785.1 Candidatus Pacearchaeota archaeon | reverse complement strand
CTATTTATATTTTGGGAATAAAATTCTTTAGAGGTTTTAATAGAAATAATTATGCTTAATATAACGGTTATAAATAAGAAAAATCCTCCCTGTGCCAGATACATAATGGACTCTATATTATAAAATGTAGGTCTTCCAGCATTGGTGCGTGCATCGAGCAATGGCATTGGTAATATAAAATATAAAACAAAAAACACAATTATCGGAGCAATAATCCCTCCTAATATTGATAATCCTTTCTGTCCTTGTAATGCATATTTTTTTGAAAAATAAAATGAAGAATATAATGAAATCCATATTGTTACTAATGATATAACCCTAGGTAAGAGAATACTAAAAAAAACAGCGATTGATCCATCAATCCACGAAAAAGTACCGCCTCTTGGAAAAAGATTATCAGCAGACCATGCAATAAAAAAAATGAATAAATCAATACTTATCGCAATGATAGTAATATACAGAGCACACTTCTTCCAAAAAGGCCATTCTTCCAATCCCATTATTTTTTACCTCTCATATTTATTATTTTAAAAAAATTCAAAGCAGAGGCGGTGCGACCGAGAATCGAACCCGGAATTTCTTCTGGTGAGAGAATAAACTGCTCATCAGGCAGCTTCCTTACTGTTCGGGGCACCGCGCCATCCTCTACATATATATTAAAAGAAAAATCTATATAGTCATTATAGCCAATAGTATCATACTTAGGACGGAAGTTCCTTATTATTCTTGTCACTGTTTGTGACTCTTTATTTCCTTTTTTGTTTATATTAAAAATTAAATCTTTTTTCTTTACATACATTTTCTACCTCTCTTCTCAATAATTTTTTTCTCGTCCATTATCCTGTAAATTTGTCAATCTCTATCCATCCCGGCGGTATAGAAATACTTTTTACCATTAATATAAATAAAACGCCTATACGCCATCCTCTTTTTTTATAATAATATTAACGATCGATCTTTTAAAAAGCTTGTGGGAGTAAAAACTATTTAGTGCTGAAATATCGTCAGACACTTATAGAATAACCTTTTTCTTCATTACCTATTATAATAGGCATATCATATCCATTCGATTGTAAAGAATTTCCAAAAATAGTCTTAAATTTTTCCAATATAGGAACCTCATCATCATACAAGGTTATAGAATCCGGCACTCTATCCGGCCACCTATTAAATTGCTTAATCACTTGTTGCGATAATCTCTGAATTTTTCCCTCAAGATCTTCAATTTTTAATGTGTCCATTAAAATAAAGATACTAATTTTTTGTATTTAAATGATTCTACAAAAAATTATGTACTTCAGGTTATCAATTAATTTATATTCTAAAATTACTTTTCTATTTTTTATTTACTAATTTTATCCATCAGAGAATACGTTGCAAGATCATAATAAATCGGGCCTTCAGACTTTAGTTCAGATTTTTTTAGATAAAACTTGTTTACCAAGAATGTACTCTGACCGTGCAAATTTTGAATATACTCTGTCAGCGCTTTTTTCTCGGAAATGTATTTGATGCGAGCTAAAGTAATATGGCCCATAAATCTTTCTTCAATCGGAAATAATTCCCGCAGAGAATTATCAACTACTTTCTGCAAATCATATGCACCATGTAACGCAATCCATAAAATTTTTGGAATTTTTTTTGAAAAAACCCCTGCCACTCCTAAATTCGCAGTGAATACAGTATACTGTATTTCAGCTAATATCTTTTTTACTTTTTCAATCTGCTCATCGTTGATTTCTCCTAAGAATTTCAGTGTTAAATGAAAATTTTCAGGTTCAGTAAATTTACCCGTAAATAGAAATTTCTTACCAATTACTTTTTGAATATTTTTTATTTCATTAATTGCCTCCCGTGAAAGATCCAATGCAATAAAACAGCGAGTTAATGACATGCTAAATCTAATAACAAATGCTTTAAATTACTTTTTTTCTTTACCTTCAGGTGCGTGAAGATTGTAAAACAGAGGTCTGCATCTACCGAGAGTACAACTATAAAAAGAAGCGAAGTAATAGCTAAACTACATTAATTCTGCTAAAATACGCGCTCCGAGTTTGGTAGTTATATCATTCACATCTTTTGCAGGATTAATGCCCGTTAATGAAACTCCTTTAAAATTTTTTAACTTAATCAAACGTTTAATAATATACAGCAATTGACGACTAGACATTCCTCCAGGAACAACTGAGGAAACTCCGGGTGCAAAAGATGGGTCTAGAACATCTATATCAATTGTCAGAAAAAAATTACTCGAAACCCTTGCTCTTTCCATGATCAAATCGCAAATACCATGAATATCTTCTAGCAATAACTCAATTCCAATATTCAAAATATGATTTCGTTTCATAAAGTCTAATTCCTCAATTTCCCGGCTTCCCAAATTTAAAAAAATCCTACCACTAATCTCTTCATCAATAACCCGTTTCATCCAGTTTAAATCTCGACTAGGATTGATACTACAGCCAGTGTGCGCATCAAAATTAATTATGAGTGGGTTTTTTTCAGTAATTGTGAATGCCTTAACTATCGAATAATTTATACTATTGTCTCCTCCAACAAAGAATACTTTAAAATTTCTTTCAAATACCTCTTTGCTATTTTCTAATATCAAATGGTCTGCTTCTCTTAAATTTTCAAGGTCTACATGAATTTCTTCGTACCTAATTTTTTCTTTACTCAGCATTTCACCATTTTCTTTAGTATGGATTTCCTTAAACTTTTTTAATATTTCAATCGGGGCCAATTCGCATCCAGCAGAATTTTTATCAATTAATCGAACACGAATGACTTCCATCCACAGAAAAATCAAAACATATTTAAATAGGTTTTTCTTATTACAATAGAGAGAGGATAATATGAAAATAGCAGGGTGGATTGCAGCATTAGGAGGAATAATTGTTCTAATAGGAAATTATGTTGCCGAACTCGGAGAGTGGGCGGTCCCATTAGGCGCTGTTCTCTCAATAATTTTTGGTATTTGGTCGGCATTCAAATGATAATGTATGTTAGTGAAAGGAGGTTAAAATGAATACACAAAAAACTTTTGCATTATTATTAGGTATTGCGTTAGTATTAATAGGTATTTTAGGATTTGTCGATAATCCATTAGTTGGTGACGGAGGATTTTTCGGAACTAATACAATTCAGAATATATTGCATATAATTGCAGGATTGATTGGTGTTTGGGTCGGAATAAAAGGGATGGGGCCTGGCTACAATATGACGCTCGGTTGGATCGGAGTCGTATTAGGAGTTCTAGGTTTTGTACCAGTAGTTGACGACTTATTATTAACATACCTTAATATCAACACGGAAATTTCAGTATTGCATGTTGTCCTTGGAGTAATTACCTTAGTTGTATATTACGGAACAAGCAAGGAATAGATATGAAAAGATTTTTTTATTTTTTTGGTGTTTTTTTATTATTTTTTGGCTTAATGGGATTAAGCCTTCCAGAAATTTTTCATCATTCAGAGGATAAACTATTATTTCTTATTTCATTATTGTGCACAATCCCTACAATTTTCGGAATAATTTTAATAGAGAAATCAAATTTAATGGGGAATTAGGGCAGCAAAGCTATAATTCTTTAAAGTACTTAGATTACAAACCTCGCTAAGTTTAACTTTACTAATATTTTCTTCATATTTGTAGTAATTTTCAGCACTACCAGCAATTTCTTCTTGGAGCAACTCAAACATGGTGTTCTCGCAACGTTCCTTACTAAGTGCACGTAAACCAATCAATCGTTCTTTTGCATCACTCAAATCTCTTTGTTGTAATTCTTTTAACTTCCTTATTTCATTTAAAATTAATTTTTTAACTTCTTGAATTTTTTCTTTAACTGTCCCAACATAAATTACCTCATAAGCATAATCTTTTGATTGCTCGAGATGAGATTTAATTGCATAACCCAATCCTCTTTTTTCCCGAATTTCTTGAAATAAACGAGAACTCATTCCTCCTCCTAAAATATTATCAAATAATTCCGCAGCATGTCGTTGTTTATGAGACAATGAAGGCATATGAAATCCTAAAACCTCATGAGCTTGATCTATGCCTTTTCTTTTGTGGACAAATGTGCCAAAACTTGTCTGAATTTTCATAGGCTTAATTGCGTAATTCTTTTTTACAAACTTCTGAGCTTCCTTAATAACCTCTTCATTATCTACATTTCCAACAACGCTGAATATTAGATTATTTGAACTGTATACCTTATTGTGCAAATCTAGAATAGTCTTCCGAGATAATTGTGAAACCGTTTTTGCAGTTCCCGTTATAGAAATATTAAATGGCTTTTTGTACAGCAGCTCTTTAATTTTTTCAAAAATAAAGCTGGTAGGATTATCGTGATACATTTTTATTTCTTCTAATACCACCTTTCGTTCTCGCTCTAAAGCTTTTTCCTCAAACAAAGGATTACTAACTAAATCCCTAGTGATATCTGCTCCTAAATGAAAATGTTTACTGGGCATTTTATTCCAAAAACAGGTAAGCTCTTCAGAAGTAAATGCGTTAAGAATTCCTCCACGATCTTCAATCTCTTTAGAAATCTGAACAACATCCCTTTTAGTAGTTCCCTTAAAAACCAGATGTTCCATAAAATGACTAATGCCTTTTATTTTTTTATTTTCAAATTGCGCGCCAAATTTTACGCTTGTCGCTGTAGCCACAACAGGAATCATCCGCTCCTCACAAAGAACAGTAATACCATTATCTAATTTCCGTCGATAAAACACTGGCTCTTTCATTAAATAATTAAACAAAAAGAATTAATAAACTTACCTTACTCCTGATAATATCCTGAATTGCCCATACTTAACGCAATCTCCGCTTTTTTCAATTCCTTTCCGATATAAGCAATATGCTGCTTCTCGTTAAACCATTGCAGATTATTATTTTTCTCGTATTCAAAGAGAGTGCTATAAATATCCTGCGCTCGTCTGCCCTTAAAAACTTTCACAATCTCGTGCTTATAATTACAAACAGCTAAATGTATTTCATAAAATTCAAAATCTACTTTGATCAACACATAACATCCCATATCATTCTTATGATCCTTATAATCATCGTAAGTCTTGCTTTGTATAACTTCAAAATCAGAATGTAGGGTTTTATCCTTCACCCATCGAGGGCGTTGTGGCAATGAATCTTCCATAACTTGTTGAGAAATAATTCCTTTATAATGTTTTATATTCTTTTCTTCCAAAATTTATTATCTAAACAGTAATCATCAGGTCCACGTAAAAACACTGAAACAAGTACTAACAATAATCCAAAATCCCTAACTGAAATATCGTTAAATCCAAAAGTTAAAATAACACCTATTAAATGGATAATGCCTATAAAAGAAACAATTCTAGTAAATAATCCCAATAACAAAAAAAATCCTAAAAATAAATCAAATATCCCATTAAAAAATATAAATCTTAGCGGATCACCAAAAGATGAAATTATAGTTGGCAAATACCCTATCCATTTTTCAGGGTTAATCAACTGCATAATTCCAAAAATAAAAAATACGCAACCAACGCTAATTCTTGGCAAAGCATTTATGATTTTCATTTACTCGTGTAAGTTATGGTTATATTATCATTATCATTCATAAGATAATTTTCAAATAAAGTGTTTTCAACCCCATTCACCGTCATAGTTATTCTGCCATCACATTTATCTAAAATACACGTAGTACTAAAAGTTTTTCCCCACACTTCAAAAAATTCTCCTAAACGAAATTCTCGTTGACAAGGGGCTTCAACATGTAAAACACCCGTAGAATCGTGCGTATGAATTGGTCGCATAATATTCCCTGTAACCCCAATATTTGCAGGAAGTGATTGTTTCTCTCCATCTAAAATAATGGTTAACTGAGGATGAATATGCAACGCTAAGTTTTCATGAAGGATATTCATGTCCTTAACTGAAGCAGTCTTACAATCCACTTGTTTAGGAATCATAAAGTAAATCGCAATCACAAATACGCCTATTAAAATAAGTGCGAACCAAAAAATTTTTTTAAAATTTATTTTTACCATGTTTTTTCCGTAATACTAAAAACATAAAGATAATAAAAGCTAATAAAAGTATTCCCCCAGTAATTGAAGAATATTTCCAACTTATTAGTTTTTCTTGCATTCGATAAATCCTATATGAAATATCACCGAAACCAAAGTGAGTTAATACATCAGTACCTTGATATAAAATGAAAATAAATCCGAGCATGATCAACAATGTTCCAGAGATTAAATTAGTAATTGGAAATCCAATTTTTTTGTTTAAGCGATTTATTTTCTCTGAGAAGTTAAAGCGATCCATGAAAAAAGCTACTATGAAAAAAGTAACAAATACGCCGAGAGAATAAAAAAACATCAAAAATGCAGAATAATAATAATTTTTCAGTACGCCAGAAATTAACAACATCCCAAAAAGAGCGGGACCCATGCACGCAGTGAAACCGACTGCAAAAAATAATCCGAGGAAAAATACTCCTAAAGAATCGGTTTCAGGTTTCCTATTCCTAAATGAAGTAAAACCTGAAAATCCTTTTCCGAACAAAGCCATCACTCCAAAGGCTAATAAAACAAATCCTGAAGCCATAACTAAAGTATTTTGATCCTGAAAAATAGCCAAAGTCTTTCCAAAATATGCAGCTGCGATTCCCATCAAAATAAAAACAGGGGTAAAACCCAAAAAAAACATTAGAGTCATCTTAACCAATTCTTTTTTTTCTTTGAAAGTATATGCAAAAAATGAAGGTAATATCGCGATACTGCAGGGAGTTAATATAGCAATTACACCGACGAGAAAAGCAACAAGAAATCCGAGATTTGCAAAATAAAATTCAGCCTGACTTTGATTGTAATCAATAACGCTTTGTAAACCTGGAGGAATCTCGGTATGATTTTTTCCATCATGAGCCATCACAGATCCCAATAAAAATAAAATACTAAAAATAAATATAAAATGTTTCATAATTAATTAACAATAAAAGTTCCCCGCATTGCTCCATGTCCTTTTCCGCATGGCACATGACAATAAAAAGAAAAAGTTCCCTTTTTATCTGCGACAAATTCTATAGTTTGAGGTTCATTATTTAATTTCAAGTTTATATCGTAATCGCTAATCATTAATCCATGTTCCACATCTCGACTCCAAGCTGTGATCTTTACAACATCTCCTTGATTCACCTCAATTATTGACGGTTCGAAACCAAATTGAAATGCCTCTATATTAAATTCTTTAGTTTCCCCAGTCAGATTTATTGTTTCATTTCCAGGTGAATGGAAAACTGCTCTATCAGCAAATAAAAAAAAGAAAGTAAATCCTCCTAAAATTAGGAGCACTATAGGAAGCAAAATAAGAGGTTTCATTATTCGCCAATATTTTCATTGGGATTTATTTCCTGATTAGTCGACAAATCCTTATACGAACCTATAACTTCTGGTTTCCTCATGATAAACCATCCATCTGATTCAGTAGTTCCAACTTGAGGCCAAGCTCGAGATAAAGTAGGGTATTCTTTCGCGTCAGGAGACAATATCAAAATAGGAACCTTCGTAATTTTATATTTGGATATTAATTGTTTCCCTTCAGCAGAATTAACATCATAAGTCTTGGTATCTTTAATAAATAAACCAAATCGCTCCATAATTTGTTTGTTGACTTCAACATCATAACAAGATTGACATGAACTATCTTTCAATAAAGCCATATCAACTAATCCCGCTACTTGCCCCGTTCCTGTTTTTCGATAAGGAGGTAAAGTTGAATGCAATTTAAAAAATCCTTTCACTTCTGTGCTTCCCAAAGAAACTAGAGTTTCTTTCATACCATTATAATAGGTAACTTCATTTGAAATCAATAGTGCAGGAGTTTCTTTTAAACCATAATCGCTAATGTATTTTTTACCTTCAGGAGAAGTATAATCAACTTTTTTGATATCCGAAATTTTTACACCAGCTTCACCAAGGCTTGCTATAACAGGTTCCATACTAATACATTCTACACAAGAAGTGTCAGTGACATGAACTAGTTTTACCAGACCTTTAGTCTGCCCCGTCGAGCTTTCAACATAAGGAGCAAGAATATTCATGAATACTTGTTTATCGTTAACAGTTTCAAAACCAGTCATACTAAATTTATCCAACTCGCCAGAAACAATAACGGTAGGGAGTTTCTTAATATTATAATCCTCAATCAACGTTTTTGCTTCCTCAGAATTTTTTTCTACTCTCTTTTCATCTAAAATTTTAACATTTTTATCTTTAACTTGAGTAACTAAAGCCTCAACATCAAAACAATCTTTACATCCAGAATCAATTATCATCAAAGATATCTCAGCAGGCCGGTTTGCCTCTTTTACCTCGGCAGCTTTCAGTTTAACCGCAGAGTATCCTGCACTTGCCAAATAAATATTTATCAATAATAAAACTCCAAGAACAATCAGCAATCCATAAAAAACTTGATTAAAAGTTTTCTTATTACTTAACTTTTTTTCAAATGTATGTACAAATCTATCTTCTTCAAAGTTCATCTTAAAATATCAATTAAATTTAGCAACCACCAACCATTCCAGGTAAATTTTGCAAATTAGTCGGAACACTCGCTTGTCCAGAAGTTGATGAAGATCCAGAAGAGGTCTTCTTAACAACTTTTCCAGAACCTATCTCATTAAGATTATTCTTAATGCTCATCATTTGGAATGTTTGAACAGCAGCAATTAATACTAAAAGTACTAAAATACCGACAATAACCAAATTCTTATTCATGATAATATCCTCCTTTCATATTATTTTTTATCATTTAACATCCTCCAACCATCCCTGGCAAATCAGTTTCAATATCTCCGCCAGCAGTTTTTAATGCAAGTCCAACCATATCTCTAGGAAACCAAAGAGTTTTCCACTTCATCGCTTCTTGTAAAACCTCTGCATCACTCATATCTGTATCTTTCATCAACAACAATGTTAATGTCTGAATTGCAGGATTATGAGAACAGCCGCATCTCAATTCACCATCATTAGTAATCCCGACAGGTCCAATACCACAACAGTATTCACAGCTTATTCCAACAGGTTTCGTCGCTAAATTCAAATATCTGTCCCATACTTCTGGGTTATTAGTTTGAACATCTTTTTTTACCGTAGGATAAGCTCCTGCTAATTTTTCCAAACTACCCACAGGATCATCATAACTAACTCCCATAGATTCGCCATAATCCGGAGTTCCTTGAGCAATTAACATATCAATAGCATCTTGCTCATCGCTAATTTGAGATAATGGGAACACAGAAGCCAAAGTTTGTGCAGTAGATTTAATTTGAGAGATATCGACCTTTTCTATTTTCTTTACAAAAGAACCTGAAATGCCTATAATAAAAAATTGGTTAATAATAAGTAAAACACACAAAACTCCGATTAAAACATATACGGGCTTAGTTGCAAAAGATTCCGAGTGTAAGGAAACTTTAGCTCCTTCGTTCATCTCATTATTTTGATTCATGATATTTGTTAGGCTGCCTTCTATAAAAGCTTTGTCCCATGAACAATGCTAATTAAAACGTCTAAAAATTAAAAATTTTAGTTAATCAACGTTCAAAAGCCTATTTTTTCTCCAAAAATTGCGTAATCAGATTCTTCTGTCGTACTTCAGGATGAAATAGTACGCCATAAATTTCTCTTTCTCTATGGCGGACTGCTTGTGCAATTTTTCCCTCGGTAAAAAAAAAGAAATACTTTGATAAAAAATTAACGTAATAGTTATGTAGATGATAAACTTCCTGGATTCCATATATCCCCAGAAATTCTTTAGTAAATTTCTCTTCATAAAAACCAATTTCCAGATTATTCTTAAGTTTCTCTTGATAAACCATTCCAATTATTTCCATACCTCCGCAAATACCTAGAACAGGTTTATCGATTGTTTTAATCCACATAAAGTTTTTCAGGTGTTTCATAAAATCATTGTCCTTCAAGCTCGTCCCACAAATAATTATCCTCTCCGCTTTTTCTACATCCAGAGAGTTAAGCTTAGTATAATGTTTTGTAAAAAATTTTTTCCCGGATTTCTTTACAATATCTTCAATTGGTTTCACAAATTCATAATAATGAAGTCTTTCTTTGCAAATACTTATAATAAGAATTTTTTTCATGCTAATATCCTGCAATACCGAAAATAACTTTAAATTTATTTTTGCTTTTCTTATTAATTTCAAACCCATTCTTAGTTGAAAAAACATAAACCTTTTTAAAAATCCAAATCCTAATGTAAAAGCTTTCAATTTTTTTGGGAATAATAAATCGAGGAATCCTATATTCTCTTTTTCCCTCTTCAATTTCAGTTGATAAAAAAGTTTTATTGCCATATCCCGCTTCAGCATAAATTTTTTTCATAATCTTTTTTCCATTTTTATTTCAGAAAATCTAACATTGTCACAAACCCATGTTCCTCTCTCAACAACTTTATATCCTAGCTTCTTATAAAATTTTTCTGCATAAGGAGTTGAATAAAGCCATACTTTTTTTAATTTTTTTTTCTTTGCAAACTTCTCAATATAACTCATCAGTTTCTTGCCATAACCTTTTCCGACGAGATTAAATTTAACAAACAGTCCTCCAATTCTATCTTCTTTTAAGTCAACAGTGCCTATTATATTTCCCTTATCAACTAAGCAAAACATTTTTCTTTCATTAATATGCCTCCGTGTATTTTTAAGAGAAAATAATTTCGTAAAGGTTTTAATTTGTTTATCATTATACTCCTGATTTATATTTTTGATAGTCTCTTTCTTAAGGCGAGAAATTTCCCTTGCATCTTTTACTTGAGCATTTATTATTTTCACTCCAAGCTAACTTCCCGTCGCCAACTATTTTTTTCACCAAAATCTTCATAATTTTTTACTCGCACTTTCCGTTTAAACAACGGACAACTAATTACCAAACTTTCATATTCTCCTCCTTCGCCATTCATGCTGATGCCATAGCGTTCATGTAGTTTTTTCATATCAGAAATAAACGATGCGTCAATGACTCTTCCCAACCATGATTTGTCTAAAGGAAAAGCAAAAACTCCAGTTATCATCACCTTGAATTTATTTTTCACTAAATCCCACAAAATCTGTTCGCCGGATTTTTGCCATAACGGATTGAAACATTCAATCTGGAGTGTGCAGCATATTTTTTGAATTCGTGAAGCCTGATACACTGATTCAACAGCGCCCGTTACAATGCCTTCAATCTTATATTTTTGAATGGCGATGCGAATAGCTTTCTCTAAATCTTCCAGCTCTTTTTCTTTTTCTCCCAAAGTAGTTACCGACACCAGCGGCAAATCCAATGCAAGAGAGAGTTGTTCTACATTTTTTATAGAAGGAGTATGGAACATAAAACTTTCTTTATTATCCGAATAAATGCTGATCAAACATTCCACAGAATATTTTTCTTTTTTCGCCAAATATAAAGCATACATGCTGTCTTTGCCACCGCTAAAAAGAATGCCGAGTTTCATCAAAGACTGCTCCTCGCCCCGATAATAAAAATGAAGTAGATCAATTTTTTAATCGAGATGTTTCTGGGAAAATTATAATTACCAAAGTTATATTCCATGGCTACAATAATAAAAGAGGATTTTTATAATTTCCCATAAAAAGAATGTGAAAATTTTTAAAACCCATTCCATTAGATATGCTATGGCAACCAATCCAGGATTTGAATTTGCGAACGCAGAAAAAAAGTTTTATGCAGCAAAAGATGATGAGGATAAGATAGAAGCACTGAAAGAGATGTTGAAATATGTTCCAAAACATAAATCCGCGGAAGCTTTGAGAGCAAATCTAAGAACGAGATACAAAAAATTACGTCAAGAGATGACTAAAAAAGCGAAAAAATCCAGTGGAAAAAAAGGAATAAAAAAAGAGGTTATGCAAGCAGTATTGGTAGGGTTAACTAATGCAGGAAAATCATCCATACTGAAATCGCTAACAAATGCCCAACCTAAAATTGCCAGTTATGGCTATACAACTATAGAACCTCTGATTGGAACATTGCATTATCAAGGATGTAATATTCAGCTTATAGATATGCCTCCTATTGGAAGCGACTATTTCGATCGAGGAGTGGTGAATAACGCCGACACCTTGCTTATTGTAGTTGAAAAAATTAATGAAATAAAATATATTTTTGATTCAATAAAAAATCCGCATGCAAAAAGAATTGTAATTTTCAATAAAATAGATATGCATGATGAAGAAACAAGAAGAAAAATTAGAGAAACGCTAAGAACAAAAAAATATAATTTTGCGATTATTTCCACCTATACCGAAGAAGGGTTGGATGAACTCAAAGAAAAGATTTTAAATTCATTTGATGTTATTCGAGTATACACTAAACATCAAGGAAAGCGGGAAAATCTTGATATTCCAGTTGTTCTACAAAGTAATTCTACGCTAAAAGATGTTGCTGAAAAAATTTTACATGGATATTCCAAAAAAGTTAAGTTCGCTAAAATTTGGGGACCCTCATCAAAATTTCCCGGGCAACAAGTAGGATTAAAACATGAAGTAAAAGATAAAGATATCGTCGAATTTTTTACTGAATGACTAAGGATACGCCTTCTCCGCTAACTTTTGTAATTTGTTCTTATCAATTCTTCCCAATAAACTTATAATCTCCTCAGCAAATGCATTTTTTAAATCCATTGGATGTAATTTTTTTGCAACGAAGTCTTCTTCTATTTTCGTATAAGAATCATATGAAACATCGCCCCCAAATTTCGTGGACCGTTTAACAATGAATGTTTCATTATTATCTGCTTTAATAACCATCAAAACGTATTTCAAAAATGCCATAATCCCATTGTTAGGATTCCCTTCCATACAATAGCTTGCATTAACTTTTTTTCGAATTTCTTCTTCACTATCAATTAAATCTATTTTCGAACTAAGATTACTTGCAGACATTTTCCCTCCCTCTGTTAAGCTAGGGATTAATGGAGTCATTACCTCTATACGAGATTTATATCCTAACTTTGGAAGATTCTCGCGGGCAAAAACAAAAATTTTCCGTTGATCAACGCCCCCATATTGTATATCTACTTTCAAATATTCCTCATCTAAGGCTTGCATCAAAGGATAAATTAAACCCGAAAGTTTTGCCTGTTCTCCTTCAACATTCTTCACGACATCAGATGCGGCTTTTTTTGCGTCACGCACCGATACATACGTTGACATTTTCAATAAATCAGAAATATAATCTTTTTGTGATTGAAAACTGCTGCCTCTTACAATCTCTATATTTTTATTTCCTTTTTCAATTGCCTGAAGCATTTGAGTTATTGCAGCCTCATAGTATTTGTATCTCTCCTCAAGAATATTCCACGGAGTGTTATCTAACGCTCCATGAACATCTGCAAGTAAAATCTTAACCTTGAATCCCGCTCTCAAAAAATCATGCAATTTCAAAACCCAAAGAAAATAGGCGATATGAGGTTTGCCAGTAATAGCCGTTCCTAAATACACCGAAGGAACTTTTTTTTCGTGCAAAAGTTTTTCCAAAGCATCCACACCAATAATTTCAGCAGTGTTCCTTTTGATTATATCTAATTTTTCGAGAATAGACAACCCTTTCATAGGGAAACCAGAAAAAATTATTTAATAAATGTTTCCCTCTAAAAGTTTTTATAGAGAAAAGTGATAAAAAAAGAGTGAAAAAATTATTTGTGAAGTCAATGTTATTGATGTCAATAGGAGGCATAGCAATATTACTTATTATTGCCGCTATTACTCCTCCTCCGAAAAAAAATATCGGAGAGATATCTTCGTATGAAATCAATAAAAAAATAACAATTTCCGGAAAAGTTAAAAACATAAAAAATTATAATGCAGATAAAAATAGTTTCTATGTTATAACTGTAGAAGATGAAACAGGAAAGATTGAAAATCTACTTTCAACAAATGACCTTCCAGTTAAAAAAGAAGATAAAGTGATTATAGAAGGAAGAATAACTTCCTATCAAAAAAGATTGCAGATTTCCGTTGACAAACTAACTAAAATAATAGCGTAAAAATCTGTTTTCTAAAATCACAGAACCTGTAAACGCAACCTGAGTTTCCGGGGATTCAGCTTCAGTTGTTTCTGTTGATTCGGGTGTAGGCGTAGTTTCGCTACTCCCTTGTTCTGAAGGAGGGGGAGATTTTTGTGAAGAATCATAAGGCAGAGGTGATTGTTGTGAAGGATCAAAAGGTGGATGTGATTGTCCATCAAACGGAGGGCTTTGCTGTGGAGGAGCATCGCAAGTACATGAACCTCCTTCACAATTCCATCTTCCTCCACGAGATCCGCATTCTCTCGCGAACTGCTCTTGATATTGTCGAGGATCCTTACCTTCAGGAGATCTTTCCTGATAATATTTTTGATAATCTCCAGATCCATCACGGCATTGACAATTACCATTGCTAAACGACCATGCCATTTGTTGTTCCGCACACGATTTTGCACATTCTTCTTGCTTTTTCATCGTTTCCTGCCATCGCTTTTCATTATCTTGCTTATAGTATTCGCTATAATCTCTCTCATACTCTCCTTTATGTGTATTAAACTCGTCATACAATTTTTCAAAACATGCAGCTTTTTCACTTGGATCTTGTAATTCTTTACATCTATCAGCGTTTAAACGTTTTCCAGGTCCGCCGTTACCAATATTACTTTTGAACAACTTCGCGCATTCTCTAGGATTAGTAATACCTTGTTTAATACATTCAGGAGGGGCATTGCTTTCAAACATCAAAGCTTCACATGCATGTCGAGCTTCACGCATATTTGTCGTCGATATTTTCCCATTACGTAATGCTTCCTCACATTCTTCAGGCGCATGTAATTCAAACATGTATGCCATACATTCCTTTGGATCTAATCCCTGTGCTTCACATTCAGGAGGAAGAAATTGAGAATAGCTATCTTCATGAAAACCTTCTTCAATTTCGCTCATCACTGCTTCTAAATTTGGAGGCATTTCAGGCATTTCAATACTTTGCATATTCTCGCAAGCATCTTTATCTCCTCTGCTGCATGCAATAGCCAACGGTTTGACACTGATGCACATTCCTTTCATCGGAACAAAAGCAATAGCATCGCAATCACAATCCCTTCCATTAGTCCTAAAACATGATTTCATAATTTTTGCAAATTCGTGAGCCTCTTTCTTTTGCTCTTCTGATAATTCCAAATGCTGTTTTTTTCTCCATGAAGGAGCTTTTTCATTGTCAATATTACAAAGAGCGTCATACCGTTCAGGATCCAGTAAAGCTAATTCACCACACAAGCTCGAAATTTTCTCTGCAATCTGTGCAGCTTTTTTGATTCTTTTCTCTCGCTCTCTAATCACTTCAAACACTCCTTTATCTTCATCAGATAAGTCTTCTTCTAAATTTTCAAATGCCTCATCGATAACATCAGAACTTTTTTCAGCTTCCTCTTTCTCTTCGGGCGAAACCTCTTCCTCTACTTTTTCCGCATGCTCATTATATAATTCTAATAATTTTTTAGCCTCTTCAATTTTCCCGTCCTTAATTAAAGATCTAATTTCAGCGGCTCTCTCTTTCCTATTTTCTAAATCACTTTGCAGCCATTTATCTAAAGCTAAATCAATACTATGAAAAATTCCAGAACTAAATCCTCCATCTCCTAATTCTTCATCAATTTCTTCTTCACTCAAATCATTTTCAGATTCAATTTCCGTTTCTACATTTCTCTCAACAGAACTTTCTGAAACCTCGCCATCTTCTTCAGCATCAATACTAGAATCAGTCTCACTTTCAGCAGCTGCTTCTTTATTTTCAGTAGTGATATCGCTTTGAGCAAATACTACTCCCAGGAGTAACAAGCTTAAGAAAACAAATAATACTTTCGCACCTCTCATAAAAAACCCAAGCCTTAAGCATTTATAAATTTTTACTTTTAATAAAGATAACAAACATTTTTATTTTTTTTATAATTGAGAATATATGTTAGAATTTATCATTGCAATTATTCTTGGAATAGGAGTGGGAATTTTCACCGGACTATCCCCGGGCATCCATATTAATCTAATCTCGGTTATTCTATTAAGTTTTTATTCATCATTCTCAGAAATCAATCCGTTCTTTCTAGTAATTTTTATTGTATCAATGGCGATAGCCCATACATTTATGGATTTTATCCCGAGTGTGTTTCTTGGAGCTCCCGACGAAAATTCCTTTTTATCCATTCTTCCAGGCCATCAATTATTGCTGCAGGGAAAAGGTTACGCGGCTATTGTATACACGTTATACGGAAGCATAATGGGTTTATTCGTCGTAATTTTTTACACTCCCATTTTCATTTACGTGCTTCCAAAAATATATCCGTTACTACAAAATATAATGGCTCCAATTCTCATTTTGATTTCATTAATATTAATTTTTTCAGAAGAAAAAGAAAAAAGACTGCTCGCTTTTTTTATATTTATTTTAGCAGGATTTTTAGGAATTGCTACACTAAACTTAAATGTGAAAGAACCTTTATTGCCTTTATTTACCGGCCTTTTTGGAGCAAGCAGCTTAATTATAAGCCTACATCAGAAAACAAAAATTCCCGAACAAAAAATAATTCCCTTACACAAAATTAGATTATCCCTAAGAATGATAAGAAGAACAATGAGTGCGGCGGTCATTGCATCTCCATTCACTGCTTTTCTTCCAGGTCTAGGCACATCACAAGCAGCACTAATAGGAAAACAATTAATGAAAATAGACGATCAACGACAATTTTTGTTTTTATTAGGTGCCATTAATGTTATCGTAATGGGCTTATCTTTCATCACTCTCTATTCAATTGGAAAAATGCGAACAGGTGCTGCAGTAGCAGTATCCCAATTACTACCCGAATTTTCTCGAACACATTTATACCTAATATTATTAACAATTGTCTTAGCAGGAATGATCAGTTTTGTAATAGCTATTTTATTTTCAAAGTTAGCAGCAAAATATATTTACAAAGTCCCATATGAAATACTTTCGAAAGTTACCCTACTATTTTTATTTGTTTTAGTTTTATTTTTTTCAGATTTTTCTATAAGAGGTTCGATAATAGGATTAATTATTTTGGTAACAGCTACAGCTTTAGGTATTTTCACTATATCTTCAGAAGTAAAAAGAATTCACTTAATGGGCTGTCTTCTTATTCCCACCATATTTTTTTATATCTAGGGATTTTTGCTTTTCCATGACTAATAAGCAATAGAACAAGAACCGCAATTAACGTAATAACAATCGCAGAAATGAATTAAATAAAAATTTCCTTTCCAACTAATCCTAGCTGTTCTATTAATTTATTAACAAGCTGCTCTATAGGGGTTCTCCAGGAAAGAGCAATCAAAAAAGCAAATGCAGCAGTAATTGCAATAGCCATCTGATTCTTAAATTCATCTCTGACTCTTTTTGTTTTAGATACAGTCCCCTCATAAATTTTTTTCGGGTGCAATTTTTGAAGTTCTAAAGACAATTTTCGAGTAACTTCTTTTTTTACTTCTCGTCGCACTTCCTGATCAACTTCCTCCTTAATTTCTTTACTCAGTTCCTTACCAATCCTTTCTTCAATTCTTTTTTCAGTAGATTTATCCATTAATAAGATAAGAAAAAGAAATTTATAAACTCACCCAATCAACGAGCGTGTCTAATAATTATCCTCGAGCTAAATTATTAGACACGCTCGTTATTTCTTGTTCAATATAAGTTAACTACTGATAATAAGAATCAAAAATAAGTTCTCCATCACCAATGTATAAGCGTAAAGCTTCACAATAATCATCATCTTACTCACGCATTTCAGTTTCATAAATTACTTTTTTCATTAATTTATGTAATTCTTATCTTAATTCAAAAGTCTCATGATATGTTTTGAACAAATCTTCTTTTTTTCCAGTAACAATGAAACTCGCTCCAATTTCTTCATCTAATTCCTTATAATCTCCAATTTTAACATAAATCCTATAAACTCCGGAATCCAACCCTTCAGGAAGAACAATAGAATCAATAAAAGAAGCCTGAGCTTCAATAGCCTTCAGAACTTTCAGATAAGCAACTTCATTTCTTCATTATCTCTTACAAAGTATTCTATTCTCAGATCCTTTCTCATAGTGTTTTCTGGCCATTTAATTTCCGTCTCAAAAAATATCTGCTCACCGGCATGAACCCCTTGATATTTCTGTGGCACACTTACTGTCGCGCTTAAGGCCAAAACAGAAGTTAAACTAATAATCTCTAAAAACAAGAACATGACCGCCATAACATAAATGTTATTTTTCATATTATTCTCCTAATTCGATTATTTTTATACATTTCTAACATTACAAAACATCCTCCAAATTTTTCTCTTTATTCATGCAGTACTACAATAAAAGAAGTTTTTAAGATTAACGATCCCTATATTCAAGCGGAATAGCCTCAAAAGAATGATTTCTCAGTAGATCGTTAACAGAATAATAATTAAGATGAGGATTATTCCAAGGAAGAAATTCAAAATAAGCATAATCGTCCATAAACTCTGGAGGAACTTTTTCTTTCCTGGATAAGGCACTCTGAACAATAGACGCAATTCTCCCATCAATAACATACCGAAAAGGGTGTTGGTGTAAGGCTTCCTTTGCTTTTTTCAGTGTATCAAGACAAGCCTGGGTTTCTCCTGCAAGATGAAATGAAGAAAGATTATATTCAAAGTGTAAACCTCTTGTTTGTCGTATAAGTTCAGATTGTATCTGATAACATCGATTACTTATTTTACTCCGGTAATCTCGAGAAATATCTATATGTTCAAGACTTGCTGTTTTTATTAGTGATTCAATTGTTATAATAGGACTAAACATGTTCAATGAGCCTGCTACTCAAAATCCTGATTAGGGATTATTTTTAAGGCGTCTAATCAAAATTTTTCTGAATCGAACCCCGATCAACTGGGCCGAAACCAGTTATTCTATCCATTAAACTACAGACCCTTAGTTTTGTAAGAAATAACGGTTTAAATACGTTATTGAGTTGAAGAAGAAACTATTCTCTCAAGTCCATGTGTTGAGCGTATAAGCTTCTCAGTTTTAGGGTAGTTCAAACGCAACGTACTTGGACTAATATCACTGATAGTATAAAACTGCTTGAAAGCGTCGAATTGAGTAGGATGTAATAAAAATAAAGTTTTGTTCCTGAATAAATCAAAAAATATCGATGAATCATATTGAGCAGCGGTTTGGTATAGCTTCAATTTCCCTCTTTTATTTAAATATAAAATATCTGCTAAAAAAATAAGTCTATCTTCACCAGTAGCCCTATTTTTGATAGTTGTGGTATCGAGAATAATATTATAACAGACTCTTTTTTCTACAGTATCATTCACACTAAAAACTAGTCCAACAGGGATATCAGGTTCTTTCATAGGCAGTAATATTATTTATCAATAAATTCTATTGACGGAAGCCCCTGCTCATTATACAAATCAACAACGTAATGCAGTAAAACTCCCATTTTTTGAGCAGGTAATACACGTAACATATATGCAAGGTCTGTGTGATTGGAAGGAGAAATTTTCTCTCGTGCTTTGTGGACAGCTTCTTTATTAATTTCTGATAATCTTTTATAACAATTAAATGCTCTTCTCTCTCCGCATGTATAAGCAGTTAGTGCATGAGGTTGTTGCAATTCTTCTCCTACTTCAAGGTTTGCAATAAATTCATCAAGTTCATGCCTTACCAAAAGTTCTCCCTCCCCATCATCACTCGTTGAATAACCCACCAGTTCTTCTGGTTTTTTCCATCCCTTACTAAACGCATGAGAATCTTCATGTTTTTTAACATGAGAAAATCGTGGCAAATCAATCAGCAAATTTTCCCGTATATAGACGACAGGAACAAAAAGTTCTTTAGAATATAACGACTCTTCTGCAACAAATCCATCAACATTAAAATATTCAGGATGTTCATCTAACATACCCCGTAAATCTCCATACTCTGCAGAAAATCTTTTATCGAATCTTTTATCATCTAGAATGCGCACAAGACGGTAATGATTAATTTCTCCATCTTCGTTTCTTTTTCCATTCATCAAATATTTTTTTAGACTTGTAGCAAAACAAAAAAAACTATTTCGTAGGATAATCTCATCCGCATCCACTAGATGAATAGGATCACAGGTAGAATTGAAAGGATTATTCACTCTATTACGAACATGTTTTAGGATAGCGGTCCAATGAAGCACACGTTCTAAATCAGAAGAAAGAGTCTTCATATAAAAGTCATGAATCGATTCTTCGTCAGTCTGTAGTTTTCCCCTTGATTTTTTCATAAAAGAGATAATAAAATCACATTTAAAAATATTTAGATAAAAAAGCGCGTACTTTTCCAGAGAAGAACCTTCTTAATCAGAATTACTGAAAAATAATTTAATGAGGTAATTTAATTAATTCCTCCAATTCTCTGCTCATTCTCACTAATTCTTCAGCAATGATAGAACAAATAAGTAAATAAGGACTCGTACCATACAATTGTTTAAATTCTTGGATTCTTCTTCAGATAAAAGTTCTACTTTTTTCTGAGTTAAATTGTTAGAAAATAAAACACGAGTCATCGTAACGGCACGCAAACTTTGAATCAGTGAACCATCTTTTTTATGAAATATATTGCTTTTTTGTAAATAGCGATGTTGATCAGGTGTATCTGAATAAATCTCCCGAGGAAGCTCCCCGCGAGATTATTAAATCTGAATTCCATTTCTTTAATGTATAATGGATAGTTTGTTTTACTTATTCCATGATACTTGTGAAATCGTTCTTTGGCAAAGCTCCAGAAACCCTCTATCCAATTTGTATGATTGTGATTAACGTCAACTAATTCTTTATCGTGATCAATAATATTATGCTTTCCATATTGCTCCAGACTTGCATAACTTCTCCATCCATCAGTGTAAAACACTGACCATTTCTTTGTTTTATTTTGTATTTCCTGCATCAATGTTTCTGCAGAAACATTTTCAACAATTTTGGTATAAATCTGTCCTTTTCTCTCGAGGATTCCAAATACAATCGTTTTATTTTTTGCTCCTCTTCCTCGCATTCCTTTTCTTTTTCCGCCAAAATAACTTTCATCTATTTCTAATTCTCCATTTAATTTCTTTACTTCATTATTGCAGTGCTCTCCAATAAGTTTTCTGAATTGCATAAATTTTCTGTGAACAACGCTATAATCAAGATTTATTTCATGAGCAGCTTTTCTTGCAGATATTTCTAAATAAAAATAATAAATAATCTGCATGTCTCTTTGTAATTTATTTAGAGAATAATATTTCTTGCAATGTTTACATTTTACTTTCTTATTTTTCAGTTTGTACAATCCATATTTATCACAAAATATGCATTTTCTACCAAGAAAATACATGTCTGACAACACTTTTTTCATTACTATCGTCGTAGTTTCGCTAAATTATAAGCCTTTTTGGTGCTAAAACGCCTCAATCACCTATAAGAATTATCAGATTTTAGTAAAAATAATTTAAATTCAAAACCATTTTTCAATTGATTCTTGCTTTTCAGTTTCTCTTCCGAAAATACTCTCAATATATTTTTTAGTCAGTTCCAAATCTTGAATAATATAACTGGGCACATCATAATTGGTGATTAATTCCATTGCAGTCTCAATATATTTTACAATACTGCCATAGGAAATAGTAAAAATTATTTTTCCAGGACATTTTTCACATTTACCACTTAACGGAGTTCGTCTATAACTTGCATTACAACTAGAACATCTGAAGTTTTGTTGTGAAAATTTACGCAGGTTACCTTTCAAATCACGCATAAAATGCCTATCAATAATTAAACGAGCAACATCTCCTTGATCGACACTTCGCAGTTTAACGCATAATCTCATCTGTTCTTTAACTTTATCTTTCATCGTCGGCAACGTTTTATAAGAACTGCATATCGCACCAAGATTAAAATTATTGGAATGATGAGTAAAACCAGTGTTCACATATGGATCCTCACCCAAATGTAATCTTTTTTTCACCGTCTCAATCAGAACCTCATTAGAATGAATTTTTTTCTCTGCCTTTTCGTATAAATCCAACGGATAAGAATTAACTAATTCAAAATCCAAAATCTGGTCATCTACCTCTTGAGCATAAATTTTTCCATTAAGAACTAATGGAGCGTCCTGTGTTCCTCCTCTATGCGAAGGTAAAAATTTCCGGGAAAAATTTAACAATACATCTAACAATAACATGATTGCAGCCTCGTCTCCATCACAATCTCGCCTCATCGCAGCATGCATATACGGACTTGCCATCAATCCTTGAACTTTAGAAAACCCGATGATACGACAAATAACTCCAGCACAATTATGAGGCGCCATGCAAACCCCTAAATGCCCAATCAAATCCTCTCTTTTTTTAACATTAAAATAAGCTGGCAATCCATATAATTTTACTAACAATTCGTCAATAAATTGAGTCATATTAATAAACAATTCATCTCCCTTTTCATCCCCAGAATAAGGATTACACGGCAACAAGATATCATGAGGTTTTAATTCAAGAATTTGCTCATCGTGTTCTAAAATTTTTCCCTTATAATCTTTTTCATATCCTAATTCTAATAACTTCTCAACAGAAACACCAATCTCGATAGGTTTAAAATGCGAAAGAGGAATTTCAGTCATATCATAACGAATAGTGCCATCTTTGTTAACACATAATCCATATTTTGCTCGTAAAATTCCTTTAACCAAATTTTCAATGTTGTGATCCTCAGAGCTTGTTCCCTTAACTCCCTTAATTAAAACCGGCAATTCAACTTTCATCATCCCTAATTGTTCTCGAGCTTTTTCCATGTAATGATTTATATCAATTCGGACATTTTTACAATTAGTTTTTACATTATGAATCTCACAATTTTCGTCAATATCTTTAGCACACATCCTACAATAAAATTTTTTTTCGGTTCGGGTATGACAATTTTCACAAATTCTGTAAATAGTCTCTTTCGAACATGGAGTGCAATAGTAATACGGAAAATCTCCTCGAATACTTCCCTGTTTCATAGCTTCAGTAATACTCCTCATTCTTCCTCCCTCTTCTCCGACAGGAAATAATATATTAGGACTACCGGTTAATTTTCTCAACTTAGCCTTTTCCGGCCTTCCCATTCGAGTTCCAATAAACTCTCCAGCCTTATCTTTTATTATAAAAGCGCTTAATGAATTAACCGTCGTCAATACCTCACCAGTATCAGCTTCTTCAGGTTTCTTAAACGAATGATCTAGATGTATCGCCCCATCATGAAACATATCCAATCCCAAATTAACAAGCAATGCCTGAGTTATTTTTTCTTCAACAATTACATGCTCAATTCCAACAATATGTTCAACACCTAATAATTCCAGTGCACGTTTCCCAACATGAAATCGCTCTCGTTCTGAAGAATTATAAGGAAATAATAATTTTTTTTCGTGAATCCTGGCATGTTGCAGCCAATCAATAAATCCTAAAAATTGGTCATAAGATATTTGAGTCCAATAAAAAATATATTTTGGATGGAGAGGTAAAGAATAAGTTTTACTCAAAGAAATTGCCATTTCCAAAGTAACCTGATAAAAATCCTCAACCTTGCCACCAGCTTTTTCTAATTCTAAATTCCACCACTCCTCGACATAACCTGGTTTAATTAACAACGAATTTCTATTCATTACATCGCCTAAAGGAAATAAAATATCTCCTAAATAGATAATTTCCTCTATTTCATCATAAGCCAACTTAGCTTCGTCATAATTTAGAATTTTTTTTACATTCCCATTTTTGAATTTCACAATAGGGCCATCAATTTCATCACAAGGAGTAACAATGCCTCCTTTGGTAGGTTTTTCAATTTTTATTTGAGTGCCAACAGCAAGAAAATCATTAGTGATTCCCATTGTTGCAGGATGCAAACTCACTGCAGAAAAACCGGACACCCTACTCCTCCCGTAACGAAATCGAAATCCTTTTCCAGGATGTCCAAAGACAGGCCTTCCAGCAACCAAATCTTTAATGTAAGTGGGGCCGGTATCACTTTTATCCTTCTCTCTTTTTTCGTGAATTTTTACATAATCCTCTAACCAATCCCAATCATGAATTTTAAATCCATTTTTTTTTAATCCTTTTAAAATTCTTAATCCCTTTGCGGCTTTTTGTGCCAATCCCTCACCCAATATTAAACAAACACCTCCACGAATAAAATTAGTTTCAACACGCAGTAAATCTTTGTAATTAGAAACTTCCTTATCTTCAGTCGGATCACCACAAACCTGAAAAGGTAAATTCTTAGCGATAAAAAGCGCTTCTTCTTCCGTCGGTAAATATTGCAAATTATTAACTCGTTCATGATAATCATATAACTCTGTAACCATTCTCCTACATTCATCCTCACTAGGATCAAATCTCGCGAATCCAAACAACTGTCTCAAATAATCAATTAACATTAAAACAACACAACTCGCAGTAGTTCCTGCACTTCGAATAGGTCCTGAAAAAAATCCCTTCAAATAACTTTCACCTAATTTAGTTTTTCCAGTCTTTATTTCTGTAAATCCCTCGATAGGCGATGACACAACACCCAAAGTAGTGTATGCAAAACCTACTCTAATTCCCGCGTCAATTGCTTCTAATTGAGTTTCAAATCTACAATATTTTTCTTGTGCAATTTCTTCTGCAATTTTAAAGCTGACCGAATTATCCAAACTTCCATATTGCTTTTCTAATTCTAAAATTCTATCAATAATATCATCTCTATCAAGCTGAGGATATTTAGTTGAAATAAGTCTAACGACTTTTGCTGCCATGCTTAAAGCCAAAGGAACTTCCACTTTATCGACAGGATCAAATCCTTTGCTACGAGCAGTTTCCGCAATCACATAATTTCGTTGAATCTCTTTATGTAAAGATTCAAAATATATTTCAGTCTCAGCGCTTAATCCAGTCATAAAGTTCCTCCATTTTTTTCCCAAGTAGCCGTCTTTCCTTTTAGAATTTTATCAAGCAGTTCAAATTCCTCATAAATGCCGTCAATCAAATCATAATTTTTCGATTCTTCTAAACTTACCCATGCATAATTGATACTTTCATTATTAAGAACAATTTCTCCACCATTATAATCCACATACATACTAATTATAAAAGTAGGTTCATCTCCTCTCAAAAAAGTAATACTAGTTAAATACCTAATATTTTTTATGGATAATCCTGTTTCCTCACTAACTTCTCTCTGTAATACTTTTTCTATAACATTATACCAATGATTATGCGTATCTTTTTTTTCGTTG
Source organism: Candidatus Pacearchaeota archaeon (assembly GCA_018303785.1). Lineage (GTDB taxonomy): Archaea > Nanobdellota > Nanobdellia > Pacearchaeales > GW2011-AR1 > ARS1285. The sequence goes on along the minus strand of JAGVXM010000041.1, from coordinate 12,095 downwards.
ATATAATCATTAACTTCTAATCTCCCTCCCGGCACAGTCCATTTTCCCGGAAACGCTTTTTTATCTAAACTTCGTTGAGTAATCAAATACTTTCCATCTTTTATGATAATGCCGGTAACAGCAATAATATGTTTATCTATGTTCCACCTCATCGCTAAAATCTAATATTTTCAAAGCGCGAGTTTTAAGATTAAGAATAGGTACCTTGCATGGATCTGGCTTATTTCCAACTTTTTCCTCGAAAGCAGTCATAGACTGCCAACACGAATTAGAAACAATAAGAATGTTGTTGTAAGTATCAATATCTGTTCTATGCAAATCGCCAGTCGTAATAATATCGGGAACTTCCTTAATCAATAACGGATCCTCATTCATATCAGGAATGTAAGTCGTATCTCCGTGTGAAGGAGCTAAATGTCTTCGTAATAACATATGTTTGATAACCTTTGTGGGAGTTGAGTGAGCATTAGATAATCGAAGCTCTTCAATTTCATTGATGATACCATGCATACTCGCACCATGATACATCAAAACTTTAATTCCATCTTCTATTTTAGTCCCGTTTTGTAAACAATTTCCCCTCTCAATTTCTATAAAACTCGGATTACTTACAAGATGAATAGATGGAAGAGTGTGTAATGCTTCTGCAAAATCAGTGCCAACAGGAGGTTGAGGTTCAGCAACTCTCACTGCATCATGCTGTCCTGCACATTGGATAATATGAATATGAGGAGGAATCTTTCTGTAGAATTCGGCCAATATATCATATTGTTTTTTAATATCTTTAATTTCTAATTCTTTTTCCTGTCCCGGATATACTCCAACTCCATCGACGGTATCACCAACGACAAAAATATATTTTATTTGTTTGATAAGGCTTTGATGTTCCTCATTCTGCTCGTTCAACCAATCAATAAAACGAGTAAATGGTCCTCTGAGAAAATTTTTACTCCCAACATGAATATCAGAAATAAACAAAGCATAAACATCATTAATTGTCCTTTTTTTATCTTTAATAAAAGAATCCGGATAAAAAAAATCATTAACAAACAAAAAATCGCGCGTGCCATTACATTTAAATCCAATTATATCATCTAAAAGTATTTCCTTGCTTTTCTGAAACAATTCCTCTTTATTTTGATTTATAAGTAATTTAATTTTCCCTGTCAAATCTTCAACTTCTAAAATTAAATTCTTATTCTTTGTTATTTGTTTTCCTGAAACCATTCCTATTATTGAAAAATCTCGGTTTCCAGAAATTTTATCGATGGATATCAAATTTGTAAGTTCTGCTTTCTCTTGAAGTATTTTTTTCAAAACATTATATCTACTTCTAAAATGCTTAACAAAATCTTTAACTTCTAATTTTTTTGAGGCAATAATCGGCGAAGATAATATTCTAATAGAAACATTATCCGGAATTATTTCTATCGTTCTCTCTTTTTTAACCTCAACTGAAATACTTACATTCACAAAATATTTATCAACTAACTTTTTCTTTTCAGAATCTAAAGTAAACAATAAAGGTTTAATCTTATCAAAATTTTCATTAACTAAACTTCGAGTAATAATTTTTTTCTTAGAAATAATAGCAATTTTATTGAGTATTTCATGAGCTACCGTTTCATCGCTTAATTCATTTAAAAATTCTAAAATTTCTTTGTCTAGCAAAAAACCTTTCTCCACAAATATTTTCAGTATATTTTGAGACATATCAACCTCCAGGCAAGCGATTATTTAAACTAAAGTGTACTAGAGATTCAAACTTTCGACTAAAATATCGCGCGATCTCGAAAGAATAGTTTCGGGTATAACTAATTTTATCTCCCTCATCCGCCCATGTCTGCCCTTACTGATAACTCGAGTGTTGATTAAACCAAGCATATCTAACTCTGCAATAATATCAGATACCCGACGATGAGTTAAACAGTCTACTTTTAAATTATTACATAGCTTTTCATAAAAATCAAAAATATCTCCCGTATATACACTTCCTTTCTCTTTTACTTTTAATTGTAGTTCTAAAATAGAATAAAGCACTAATTGAAACTGTTTAGTTCCAGTTTCTATTATATCTAAAATTTTATCTCGTTCAATTTTTTCATTCGCCTGATCAATATGATCTATTTTGATCTTGCTATGAGCATTTCTTTCAGCAAGTTCACCAGCAACACGCAGTAAATCTAAAGCTCTTCGAGCATCTCCATGTTCACGAGCAGCATAAGCCGCGCATTTAGCGATAACTCCATCAGAAACGACATTTTCTTTAAACGCATCTTCTGCTCTTTTTTTTAGAATATCTTGCAATTGCAGAGCATTATACGGCGGAAAAACAATTTCTTCCTCACTAAGTGAACTGCGCACACGCTGATCAATCATATCTAAAAAACGCAGATCATTACTAATTCCTACAAGGATAATCTGTTTTTTATTCAATTCAGAATTTAATCTAGTTAAGTTATATAAAAACTCATCATTAATTTTCTTTACAGCTTGATCTATCTCATCCAAAATTAAAATTAATAATTTTCCCTCAGAATTCTCTAAAATATCTAAAAATTTTAAGTATACTTGATCAGTAGGCAATCCGGTTGAAGGAACACTACCTCCCAATTTCTTAATCAGTTCTGCTAATATTCTATATTCGGTATCTGCAACTTTTTTCAATTTACAATTAATATACTCAATTCGCAAAATCTTGTTTTCAGCTGCACGTTTTGAGAGTTCATTTGCAACATGATATACGCTAAGAGTTTTCCCACTTCCTGTTTTTCCATAAATAAATAAATTACTAGTTTTCTGCCCTAATAATGCCGGCGCTAGTATCGACGCAACAGCCTCAATTTGCTCATCACGATGAGGTATAGTATTAGGTGAATAATTAGATTGTAAAAACTGTTTATTTTTGAATAAGTTTCGTTGACTCACCGAGTCGAAAATATTATCTAATTTGGACATCCTCTTTTCACCTCAACCAGTCTTAAAATTTTCAAAACTTTATAAACTCGACTATTCTCTAACCAGTGACACCTATATTTCTCATGGAAAAATCAGATTTTACCGTTGAGATTTCTTTTTTATTATTCATTTTTCGGTATTATGATTTTTTCTTTTTTTATTATTCATTTTTCGGTATTATGATTTTTTCTTTTTTTATTATTCATTTTTTGGGTTGTATTATTTACTTTTGATGAATTTATTGATCTTTTGTTATTTGTTTATTTGCGTTATTATTTTAATATTGTTTTATTGCCTTTTATTGTTTATTTTGTTTATTACTCTTTTTTATTGATTTATTATTAATTTTTTAATTGTTTATACTTTTTATTGATTATGTGATTATTTGATTTTTTTGTATTAATTAGAGATTTTTTCGTTTTTTTTATTTTTTAAATAACAAATTAATCATAATAATATAATATATATAATATAATATATAAAAATTTATAAATAAAAATTAAAAACAAAAAAACTTACTTCCTTATATAAACATTTCCACACGAAACCACAGGGAGAGAGACCCCATTAAATTCTTAGAATAAATCATAGTCATATTAAAAAGTAAATAGACTAAAAATCCAAAAGTAGACTATAAAAAAGTTTATAAATAAAAGCTTTCTAAAGAAAGAATGACAATAGAAAAAAGACCTCATCGTGAAATACTTTCTAAATCAGTGGTTACAAAAGAAGGGAAAAAATTGGGAGTTGTAAAAGATATTACTTTTGAAACAAGAACAGGAGAATTAATTCATATCGTTGTTCGTGACGCAACCTCTTATTGTTCTCATCTTAATTTAGAGCTTTCAAATAAGGGCGAAGTGCTTATTCCATATAACTCTATAATTGCAATCGGCGATTTTGTGGTTATTTCTGAAGAAGATTTAATGTAAGTTAAATCAATATAATCTACAAATTTCTTTATGCTTAATAGTGCGATTTAAAATTATAGAAATATACACTGTTCTAATCTCAACGTAAAATAGAAATTTTTGATATAAATATTTAAAAACCTTAATCAATAAATTATCAAATGAAAATAATAGGTTTTAACTTGACTAAAATACTAGTAGAAAAAGAAGAAAGTCAAAAAGCTAATGTTTCTATAAATCAAAATATAAATATAAAAGATATCTCTAAAGAAAAGATCTCAATAACTGACGAAGAAGTTATCAAAATTCAATTTAATTTAGTCATCGAATATTCTGATAAATTTGCTAAAATTGAATTTGAAGGAAGTATTATTATATTACCAGAAAAAGACGAATTAAAACAATTTCTAAATTCATGGAAAGATAAGAAAATCCCCACTGAAATAAGAGTCCCTTTATTTAATTTTATAATGAACAAATGCAATGTAAAAGCTTTGTATTTAGAAGATGAAATGTCTTTACCCTATCATATACCTATGCCTAGAATAAATATGGATAAAAAAAAGAGTTAACGAAAATTTTTTACTTTTCCAAAATTATAAGGTATCTGTTCTCTAGAATCATATAAAATTACATTGAAACTTAATAGAGTCTTATGATCAATGACAAAAAATTTTCGATCGTTAGGTTCTGTGATTTCATAACCATAACTCCACGAGCTAAAACTGGGTAAAACAAACACCTGTTTATTTTTCCAAGTCCCCTCTAAAAAACATTTAAATTTTTCACTTTTATATGGATCTTCTAAAACAATTGCGGGATGTAAGTGACCAAAAAAAAGATAGGCTGTCTGTTTGTCCAAACATTGTTTAAACAGTTTATTACCGTGGAGAAAACAAATATTTTTTCCATTAATTTTAAGTTTATAAAAATCTCTTAATTTGATATCTCTTTTATAAAGAATAGGCTCTAAAATAGTATCGTGATTCCCTCGAATAACAACCACTTCTTCAGAATTTTTTTTCAAAAAATCTAAAAATTGCAATGTTTCCCGCCATTCAATATCGCTGATCTGACCAAAATCATGTTTAACATCTCCTAAAAGAATAATTTTTTTGATCAATATATCCCTAGATTTTAAATAACTAAAAATTCCATTTAATTTATCAATAATTTCATCTAATTGCATTCCCGGAAAGATAGCCCTTCCATCAAAATGTTCATCATAACCAATATGAATATCTCCAATAACCAGTATTTGATTCTGAATAAGAATGCAATCATGGAGATACTGGATTTTTATATTATTTGTTTTTTTCGATTTCATGGATTATTTCTTTATGCATTCTCTTCATAAACTCAATCTTATCTTCCATTCGCATTAAATCACTATACCCCTGTAATACTAATGTTAACGCAAATGGACTCGGTAATTTGGTTGCATGGTACTGAATTTTAATCTTTTTATCTTTAATCGATTGCAATACTCGTTGGGCATTATGCACATCCATTACATCTTCCAAAACCTCTCTCCTTGCTTCCTTTAATATCGGAAAGTCTTTACTTATTTTATTAATAGCGCTTAATAAAAAATGACTTTTCATTTGCTGTTTCCCAACAGTCTTTATTCTACCTTTATAAGTTCTTAATATCATCAAGCTACGAGCAGCACAATGCCTAAATCTTCTTTTCAATATCTCAGTTTTTGCAATTGCTTCTTCGAGAGCTTCAGCGATATTCGTAGGCTGCAAAACTGCCATTGCCTCTTCTAACAATAACTTTTCTCCCGCAAAATAAAACCCATTGTCGCTTATACCAATTTCTATATCTCTTCCCGCCATTTGTCCCATTAAGTAACCCAAAACTCTAGATAATGTATCGTTAACCCTCCTACCATAGAGAGAATGAACAATAGCATAATTTTTTTCTCCCTTATACAACTCTATAAGAATTTTTTCTGAATGAGGTATCTGAGAATAATGATACTGTTCATAAAAATATAGATAAATTTGCTCGGCAACTACTCCATCTACATAAGTATATTCCTCGATAAACTTAACTATCTCTTTTTTTGTTTGTTTTTTTTCAAATTTTTCATTAATTAGTTTCCTAAATTTTTGTATTTCTAAAGCAGATTCAAAACTTAATGGTAATTGTTCTGAAAACCAACTGGGAATAGTAGGATTTCTTTTGATACCACTTTTTACATAAGCTTTCATGCCTCTCGTATACATAAACTGATATTTCTTTCCTCCGAGGACAAAAACATCTCCAGGTTTCATTTTTTCCAGAAACGATTCATCTATTACTCCTATTTTTTGATCAGCAGATACAACACTAATAAAACTTTCTTCAGGTATAGTTCCTATATTAGTAAAATAAATAACTCGGGCAAGTTTTCCTTTTTTCCCCAATTGTTTTGTTTTTTTATCATACCATATCTTTGCGTATACATTACGATGTTCTAATGCATATTCTCCAGATAAATATGAGATAGTGCTCATAAACTCCTCTTTTTTCAAATGTTGGTAGCAATAACTTTTTTTGATTAATAGAAACATTTCATCAATATTATAGGTTTTTTGGATACACATTCCATAAATCTGCTGGCTTAACACATCAAGACAATTTTTTGGAATATGAATCTTATCAATCTTGCGCTCTACACATTCTTTAACTAGAATAGTACTTTCAACAAGATCATCTCGATCCAGTACAATAAATCTTCCTTTTGAAATATCATGAAGCTTATGCCCCGCTCGCCCAATCCTCTGCAAAGCTCTTGCACTACTTTTCGGACTTCCCAATAAAATAACCAAATCAATAAAACCAATATCGATTCCTAATTCCAAACTAGTCGAACTAACTACTACCTTCAGTTCTCCGTTACGAAGCTTTTCTTCAACTTTAAATCGATGATCTTTACTTAAAGATGAATGGTGTACTTCAATGTTTTCTAAATAATTTTCAGGAAATATTTCTTTAAGATGATTAACCACACGTTCGGTTGCAGCACGAGTATTAGTAAAAATAACTGTAGTCTGATGTTTCTGAACTAACTCATCAATAATATGATATAAAGAAGACTTTATATCGTAAGAGTTTGTTTCAATAAGATCTTCCACCCCTGTCAACACCTTTAAATCAATAGTTTTTTTATTTTCTACTTCTGCAATCAAGCATTCACGATCCACTCCAACTAAAAAATTTGCTACCTCGTCTAATGGAGCAACAGTAGCACTAAGTCCAACACGAACCGGAGTTATCTTGCTTATCTCTTCGAGACGTTCTAAGCTAATACTCAAATATACTCCTCGTTTATTTCCTAAAGAATGAATTTCATCTATAATGATAAATTCTACACCAAAAAATAGTTCAATAAATTTTTTTGTGGTAAGTGAGATCGCGAGGCTTTCAGGAGTGGTAATAAATATGTGAGGAGGATGTTTCAACATCTTTGCTTTTTCCTGAACTGTCGTATCTCCTGTTCTCAATCCTACCCGAATTTTTTGCAAAGTTATATTTTTTTTATCCGCTAATACATAAATCTCTTCCAAAGGCCTTATGAGGTTAACATAAATATCATTGTTCAACGCCTTCAATGGAGAAGAGTATACACAATAAATTTTCTCTTCTAATTCATTTTTTTTTGCCAACTGTACTAAATAGTTGAGAATACTAAGAAAACTAGTCAGTGTTTTCCCGCTTCCTGTTCCTGCTGAAATTAAAATATTCTTTCGTTCATGGATGTTCATCACTCCATAAAGTTGGCTTTCCGAAAATTTTGGAAATTTAGAAAAAAACCACTCCTTTACGAGGGGATCAAGAATTCCAATTACATCTTTCTCTTTTCGTACTACTGCGCGTGGGTAAGTTAAATCTTCTTTCATATGGTTAAGAACTCTTTTACATGATAGTCAAAATTGTCTTATAAAACTATCTATACCAACCTTTAAAAATAATTTAGGATATATACTTCGATGAGAATCAGTCAAGAAAAAAAAGACAAAATCACAGAACAAATTCTTTCTTATCTTTTTTCTACATTTCCTAATTACCCATTTACTGCGGAAATTGCAAAAGAAATAGCGAGGGATGAAGAATTTGTAAAAAAGTTAATGCTCGAACTTGAAAAAAATGAATTAGTTTCATCAATCAAAAAGAATACTCAAGGAGATATATTTTCAAGAAGGATACGATGGAGACTCTCGAATAAAGTATATGAGATCTATCATGCACGCCAAAATAACTAACTTTATATAATTTCTAAATCGTAAAGTAGAATGGATGAAGAATCTTTAAAAAATGCATTTCAGAAAGTTAAAGGAGATATTAATTTTCTCAATGAAGAAATCCTTAATTTGAAAATATCTCTAAATTCGCTTCTCGATAGTCTAAGAAATGTAAATCATTCCTATGATAGGATTTTAGGGGAAATTTCGACAATCCGACAGATAATTAAGACAGATCCAGTGAGTCCGACACATAATCCAACAGTTCCATGGGAAATAAGGGGGTTAAAACCCCAGAATTTACCCATTTCCAGTGGAAATGAAGGTGTTCCAACAGACAGACAGACAAACCAACAGACAGACAATTCGACACATATTTTAGCCCATAAACCTCCAAGATCTATTGAAAATAACCTCAAGGAAGCCACAGAAATCTTAGGGTCCTTAGACACATTGAAGAAAGAGATCAGGTTGAAATTCAAACATCTAACTCATCAAGAAATGACCGTTTTCTCGACGATATATCAATTAGAGGAACAAATCCAAGAAGTCACCTATTCTATACTATCTAAGCATTTAAGATTAAGCGAAAGTTCAGTGAGAGATTATGTTCAAAAGATCGTAACCAAAGGAATACCTCTAAAAAAAGAGAAGTTAAATAATAAGAAAATATTAATTAAAATCTCCCCAGAATTAAAACAAATTGCCTCTTTAGCAACAATTATAAAATTAAGGGAAATATAGATATTCGTTGTAACGAATAATTAAAATTAAGTTATTATTGACATATTAACCAAATATTTTCTGCGTTGAATTTTTGGGGTCTTAAATGTCTAAAAACCAAAAATTTGGCAGTTATAGCCATTTTAAAATTAATTCTCTCTTTGGACATATTCGGCCACTAAATTATCTCATTACTGAATTCTCTCCTTTTTTACTCACTTTTTACTCATATCCAACATTATAATTAATCGAGTAAACCCTCCCTTTTTCAGTTTTTGCTACACTTATACTCCTAATTTTCATATTCCTTCTCTTTTTTTTTAGATTTATCTCTCACTTTTCGACTTTTTAGCAATATTCCCTTTATTTTCTCAGGAATATACACTCTTTTTTTATTATTCTCCCCCATACTCTCTTCAATCAACCCTTCACTTTTCTGTTTTATACTGTTAACCTGTCCTCTGATTGTTGATTTATTCTTTCCTAGCATTGCAGCAAGATCTTCATAACTCAATTTCATATCAGAATTTAGTAACATAAATATAATAGCTCTTTCATTAGCGGTTAAATTATCCAAAATAGCTGTTTGAACATCTGTTTGAACACTGTCTAAAACTGGGTAATTGACTGTTTGTTCATTAAACATTGTTTTGCGTTGTTTGAATGACTGTTTATTTCCAAGTATAGCAATCATATTTTTAAGGTTCTCAAGCTCACCTTTAATACTAGAAATTTCTTCGCTGACATCAACAATATCATTTTTTACTTGCACATCTTGAGCATCAAGGTGTTTAATCCATTGAGTTAGGTTGTTTATATCTTGCTTAACGTTGTTGAAACATGTTTGAACAGCATGTTTAAGAGTGTTTATCTCTGTTTTGTCCTCTTTTTTTCTAAATAATCCAAACATACTAATTAAATTATTAACAGATTTATAAATGTTTTTATTAATAAAATAAAATTAAAAAATATCGACGATAATTATAGCTAGATCCAATTGTATACACAGTGTTTAGATGAGTCTAAACATTATAAACAGCGAACAATCAATACACTGGACTGTTTGGATGTTTAAATAGCCAAGCTTATTTTATTTTACTTATCATCGATAAAACAGGCGTTTGTTACCAGATAATTAAGTTATTTGTGCAAAACAAGCCATTTTTTAATAAATAATAAAAAAGTTTAAATAACTCTCTAGGCTTGATAAGTTAATTGATAAAAAGAGGTAAAACTATGGCCAAAAAATCAATGTCCAAATCAGTGGAAAAGGGACATGTTTGCGAGTGTGGAGTTTGTGGAACTCTGAAATGGATTCTACCATTAGCAATCTTGGTGGTCGCATTAGTTCCTGGCTGGTATGCTACCATATGGGCTAAATGGACAATCATTATTGCAGCAGCAGCAATCCTTCTCAAACGATGGTGTCCTTGTCAACATAGGCATTAATTATTTTTATTTCTATTTTTTATAATATTTATATAGCCTTACATTATTAAAAACAATTTAATTTAGCACTACAATCTCGGTTTTTGCTGTTTATATCTAATTACATAAATTAATAAAAACTTTAACCTCTGTTAAAAAATATGTCCAAAACAGTATTAGATTACATTTTAGAAGGAGGGATTAAGGAAGATACTTTGTGGGAAATACTCTCTTCGAATCGAATGGAAAACGAGTAATGGTTTACCGCGTAAATGGGTCTAATGGAACTGAAAAAACAATTCCTCATACAGCTAATATAGAAATTTGTTACCTTAACGAATATTATGGGTGGACTCCGAAGGATAGAACAAGGATCGAAATGCTTGGTAAAATTTTAGAGGATGAAGAAGCAACTATAGAAGAGATAATTGCTGCAATATTCACACACTGGAAAATTAATTGACAGAAATAAGGTTTTAAGTTTTAAGCATCGCTAAAAACTTTTAGCATGAAGAAATCTATTATAATATAAATATTTTTAAACTTAGTAGCTATTAAAGTATAACACTAAATCACCAAAGAATTTCATAACAATGGACTTTAATTTTTCCTTAAGGTTAGAGGGAATAGAACTCTATGATCATGGTCAAGATATTCCTTATCTAACTGCTATCGATCTAGACAATAATCGACATATTTCCCGAATTTATTCCTTTAGTCCTCCGCTTCCTGAAGATCTTGATTCTAATTATGATTCTAATTCTCATATGCTCATTCCAATAATTTCAATCAGGAGTATAGTTGGACATTCTCCAAGTGAAGTGAGAGACCATGAAATTACTCCTTTATTAGAAGGAAAGAGCCGCATGGAAAAATTACATAATACTGCTGTTGATTATCTCGGCCGTGAGATTAAAACAAGAAGACATGCAAGTGCAAGGGAAATAGCAGATCTTATCGATAAAACATATTTGGCAAAACCCGAAGGAAGACCTATGGAGTATCTTAATCATTTTAATCAACTACGGGAAAGGTTAAAACAAGTTCCAGGAAATCCAAATTCTGTATAAATCATCATTCACACAGAAAAGATTCGCACAAGATACATTATACGAACCCTGTTAAATTTCCTCTTTAGAATGGTAATACCGACCCGTGACACGTTCTTGTAATAACTCCGGGTACTTGGAATATAGTTGATCCAGCTCCCCTAGGGCCGGTTTTCGGTGACGAGAGATAGTTCGAGGAAATCCTGGAATAGACAGTAATTTATCTTGAAGCGATTTCTCTAAATTTTTAATTGTTTCCCATTCCATAACAATTTAAATCATTTGGACATTTAAATAATTTTCGGTAGTGTTAATATGTTTCAATATATCCTTGTAGTACCTAAATTATTCATGCTAAAACTTTTAATCTTTACTAAAAACTTCTTGCATATAGGGTTGTAGTAATAAATAAACCTTGTAGTGTTAAAATCTGTAGTTATAAACAACCAATTTAGTTTAAGTAGTGTTAATACATTTTAAATGCTACGCAGGAAATCCGCACCTTTTAAGGTGACGGATGAATTGCGTTTACCATCAATAAATATTTATTTCTAGAAAAATTATCCAAAGGGAGCTAGACAGCTAGCCCCATTGAAATCAGTAATCATAGAGAGAACTAGCTCATTCTAAATAAACTTTGCGGCGCGCGCACCGCGCTGCCGCGCGGAGAAAAAATGGAAACACAAATAACTTTGAGCGGAAGCTCTGAAAAAATAAAAATAAACGCGTACAAATCCTACGGAAGTTCCGTCGGAAATAATCTGAAATCAATTCAGATAACGACTAAATATAGG
>JAGVXM010000011.1 GCA_018303785.1 Candidatus Pacearchaeota archaeon | reverse complement strand
CGTGGGCGGCAAATTTGTATGACGGGCATTTTTTGGAAATTAATTATGGATTTAGTGAATCCTTAAAAAAAGGAAAGTGCGGATTATACCTTCATGAAATCGTGAAAGAAGGAGAGTGTTTTAGCAAAGCTGTTGCGTATTATTTGGTGGCACGTGAGCTGGGACTGCATCCCAAATTTTATTGGGCGAGCGAAATGAAAGATTTAGCCGAAGGAGAAAGCGCCCATGAAAAAGGGACAGCTGAGCACTCTTTTATTACGGTTAAATCTAAAAAAGGAGTGGAAACTATGGTTGATCCGTTTATGAAGGCATGGGGCAAAACAACAATTTTCCCCGATAAACATGAAATGACTATTTATCATAAAGGGGAGAGAAAAATACTCACGAGGAAATATGCTGCATTGACAGAATTAAGTGAGCAAGATATATTACAAAAAATGGAACAAAATCGATCGCGTGAAGGAGGAAGATTGGCTTTGTCCGGATCACAAAAAGTAAGATCTTATAACCATGATGTTTATATTGGATTTGATTCTGAAAAGAATATTCTTTATACTAAACTTTCTTTTTCTCTTGATCATTCTATTATTGAACCATACAAAAAAAGTGAGATTTATAGGCTGGAAACAATGGTTGATGAGGTCGGGACTTTTGATTTTTCAAGAGGGATTTTTAAAGCATATTATGCAGGTGATTGGGGATGGTCAAAGCATGTTAATGAACAAACATATATGAGCATTGCGGTTTCTGGCGCACAGATTGCATGGAATTTTTTTGAGGAACTCTTAAAGAAATCTGGAAAGAGAGAAAAAATGCAGGAAATGGGAACTCGACAGTTAAGAACATTATTAATCAACAATGGACTTACGTATGATTTCTCGACGGCAGATAATTCTATCGCTGCATCTGTAAGAAAGGATAATCTGCAATTACTCCGTTTATTAAAAACTTATCAAACACGATCGGTGCATGATTTTTTAGAAAGAGCACGCACGGATGAGATAAGTTGGAGAGTTTTTTTACGAGATGCACAATATAGAAAGGCACGGGATGAAAAAAAATCACAAGAGAACCTCTTGGGATATGTGTATTCTCATAATGAGCATGAACAATTTTTACACAGACATTTTGAACAGTATGTTCAGCGGGTTAATGAGTTTAGTGATTCACATATTGAGAATATTAAAATAAGAGCTGCACTCAAGAAAGGATCAAATTATAATGCTGATAGACAAATAAATAAAAGCTCCAAGAAATTTGAAAACGATAGTGAATTTTTTTCTCGATTAGTTACCCTGAGGAAGATTAAATCTACTCCTTATGCGTATGCATTTGCCGCCGACGAATCTTTATTTTTTGAAAGTTTTGACATCAAACATGATCCGTTGGAAGTACTTACAGCTGGATTAACTGATGAAAATCTATTAATGGCTGGAAAGGACAGGCTTTTTGAATTTTTATTAGTTGGTGCATCACGAAAAAAATCTTTATTTGCAAAAGCATTTCATTCGGGCTTGCGAAAAATTTTAGATCATCGGTAATATAGTGAACAGTAGATTTTCATTCTAAAAAAATAAACTATACCCTACAATCAATAATCCGAGGATAATATTATACCAGCTAAACAGATAAAACTTATCGTTGGTAACTATTTTCATTATAAATTTAATGGTTAGTAAACTCGTTGCTAACGTGACTACAAAAGAGACCAACAGCACTGAATAAGAAATATTCAGATGAGCTATATTTTTTGCTTCAAAGAGGCTTGCTCCTAACAATACGGGAATTGCCAAGAGAAAAGAAAATCGTGCTGTTTCAACCCGATTGATATTTCTGAATAGTCCAGAACTAATTGTCATGCCACTGCGCGACACTGAAGGCAAGAGCGCAATCGCCTGAAACATACCTATGATGAGAGCATCAAAAAAGGACACTTCTTTTTTTTGTGCTGTTGTAAATTTTGTCAAATAGATTACTATTCCTGAAATAATAAAGCAAATGCCGAGTAAAAACAAATTTCCCATCAGTGACTCAAAAAAATCTCTATAGAGTATTCCAAGAATGCCTGCAGGCAGTATAGCGAGGATAATTTTTAACATGTAATTGCGGTTTTTTTTATCAAAAGAAAAAAAAGCCAAGATGTCTTTGCGGAAAAATATTATTAATGCAAGAACACTCGCTAGATGCAGAAAAATGTCAAAGGAGAAGTCCTGAAAACCGAAAAAATGCTGCAACAGAGCTAAATGCCCTGTGCTGCTTACTGGAAACCACTCTGTAATTCCATGTACTATACTTAAGATTATTGCCTGAAATAATGACACCATTTTTAATTATGAGAAAAATAAGGTTATTAAATATAATGAATCAATTTATTTTTTTAGTCGTTCTATTCTTCTGGCGAAGTATATTTCGCCATCATAGCGCTGTGTTTTTATTATATGGACTGGATAACCACATTGAGTATCTTTAACTCTCTTTTGCGGATTTTCTTTCTCTACGAAAACTTCTAGTATCTCTCCTCTCGGTGAATCCTTTTCTTCTTTTAATTTTTCTATTTTTGTTGTATAATCAGTAGAAGGACATTCTCCTCGTGCGACAGCAATAATCATCTCTTTTGTAAAATCTATTTTTGGAAGTTGTGATAATCGAGAATTGTCTGGTTGAAGAGTTTGATAAAAATCTTTTAAATGGCTATCATCTTTTATGACATAATCTCCTTTTTGTTCTGGTCCTAAACAAGATATTTCTAGTGTTTCAAAATATATTTCATTCATTTATAATGAATGTCTTTTTGATTTAAAAAGATATAGGCAAGAAATTGTCAAACCTTAATATTTATAAATAATTGTTTCTTCGTTTGGATGAAGTGGTGATATGGCAAGTTCTAAAGATAAAGGAATGAGTAAAGCTGAGATTGATAAAGCATTAATTGAAAATTTTGTAAATCTGCAGAAAGTCCTGACAAATTTAACAGTAAAATTTGACGAGCTATCAACGAATGTAAGCAAGCTGTTACAATTATTTGAAATCTCTGCAAAAAATTTCGCAGAAAAAAATATAGACAGTGGAAGATCCAGCGTTGATCAAGACTTCTTGAAAAAATTAGATTCATTATTAGATCAAAATAAAGTTATTTCTAAAGGAATAATGTTAATGGAAGAGAGAATAAGAAATAAAGATGCCAATAGCATCAATATGATCAAAAGACCTCTTTATTAAAATGAGTATTCAATCGTTAAATAATGAGCAAAGAATTATTTTTTTGATGGAATTTGTTGAAACACTTATTTTCAACTCAGCTCAAGATCAGATTATAAAAGATAAAATTGAAGCAGAAAAAATTAAAAGGAAATTTTTAGATAAAGATAAACCGTATGAAGAATTTGGAAAAAGTGTTATTTTCAAAGAAGATTACGATAAATCAATTTTTACATTTGCAGAACCGAAAACTCATGACCTTCCAAAACCAAAACTAAGATTTATTCCTCGTCCTAAACCAATAAAAGTTGAAATTCAACCAGTTATCAACGCGAATAAAATTGCTCAACCAACTTCTCAAATAAGAAAAATAGTAACTCCTCCGCTCAATTTAGAATCAAATCAAGAAACCAAAGGACCACTCGGAAAAATAGACTCATTAATAAAAGACATGGGAGTTCAATTAATTGAATGCCCCGGACCAGGGAAAAATGTGCTTGTAAAAGTTAGAAATAAAATTAACCTAACCAAAATCGCAATGAACGCTCAAGAAATTGATAAGATAATAGAATATTTTTCCCAGGAAGCTAAAATTCCAATAATAAACGGAATCTTAAAGGCAGCGGTCGGCGACATGGTTATTTCAGCTGTCTCATCCCAATATGCAGGTTCACGATTTATAATAACCAAAAAAAGCCCGTATTCATTAATTAGTGCCTAAATATTTAAATAATTTTTTAACATTTAAATAATATGTTAGAACAAATTCCAGAAATGCAATTAATTTTTCAAGAAGAATTAGTTCGATTCGACCACCGTCTCCCGCATACAGATTTTCATGCGTTCTTTTTAGAATTAAGGCACAAACAATCATCAATTCCATACATTCTTGCACATACTGAATTATCATCTCCTATAAGTTTATTATAGTATTTTTTAAACTTAACAAAAATTTACGAAAAGCCGGACAAATTTCTATCAGAAGGGGGAGGAGAATTATACGTCGAAAATAATAATATTATTGTAACCAATAACGATATTTTCAGGAGATATCATGAAAAAACAATTCGTCCAATAATGAAAAGATATTTTTCTCAACATATTCCTGGCACGCAGCTTATTTTAGAGTAATACAAATATTTAAAAATAAAATTATACATTACATATTATGAAAATTAAAGTGGCCTTGTTTCTTTGCATTTTACTTTTATTAGGAGGAATTTATGCAGCAGGTTCAAGCGCTGGTGAAAAATCCGATGCCTCGATTCCAAATAAAGAAATAAGAAAAACTAACGAAGGAGATCGAATGAAATTACGTGAAGCATGTGATGCAAAAACCACTAGAGCAGATCGTATCAAATGCAGATTACAATATATGAGAGACCATAAAGAAGATTTTGTTTCTCAAGATAAATATCCTGAAGTGTGTAGGAATTTAGTAGAAAAAGAAAAATGTAGATCATTATACGAGCGATCACATAATTGCTACGAAAAAAAAGGAATAGAGAAAAATAAATGTTTCAAAAAAATAGCTGGATTTGCTCGTGCAAAGTTAAAAGATGAAAATCCTGCACAGCAAAACACGCTTTCACGAGATTATGTTGTTTTATTATTGTATGACTTGCAGGAAAAAATAGAACAGGGCATTGAAAATGAAAAAATTGATGTAGACAAAGGATCTGCTGTAGTAGATAAAATAACAGAAATCAAAGAAGCAATTTTAGCAGGAAAAAAGAAAGAAGAAATAAAACCTATGTTCCATGATTTACGTAATCTAATTAAAGACATGAAGGAGGCAATAGATGAAACTCAATAAAACTATGTTAATTGTTATTATCCTACTTATCATTTTAATAGGAGGATTATTTTTTTATTTTAAAGGTGCCAAAAAAGTTGAAAAACAAGGAATCGTCGTAGATACATCTAATACTGTAACAAATTCTGAATCTCAATCTACAGAAGAATACTCTGCATTAGATTCGTCAGATCAAGTCTTGACAGAAATTGATGAAAGCTTGGAATATTTAGAATAATTTATTAATAATACGTACATCACGAATATCTGAAAATTTTAGTTGATTAGCAAATTATATCATGAAATATTAAAATTCAATTTCTTTTTCTATTGGTCTGTATGGATTGAAAGGATAATCTCCTCTTCTATCTACAATTGATCTTAAAGTACTTTTTATAGAAATTCCAAATCTATCAACAATTTTATCGAATGTTGCTTCTTTGATTCTTTTATCCGTAAAATTATTATTCCTTAAGAACTCATCAAAGAGATTCCACCAAGGAAGCCCAGGAATTCCTGACATAAATGGTTCCTTTACCTTCTCGTCTAATGTGTGTGGTGCGTGGTCTGTTTCAATCCAATCTATTTCTCCATTTTCAAGATATTTAAGCATTCTTTGTCTTGCTTCTGGAGATCTTAAAGGGGGATTCATCTTCCATAAAACTCCATTTTCAGAACTCATTTGTTGCCAGTCATAAATAAAGTGATGAGGACATATTCCGCAAGAAATATCTAAAGAGCTTTTAGCCTTTTTAACCAATTCGACAGCCATTGGAGAAGATATATGTGCTATATGCATTTTTGCTTTAAATCCATATTCTCTTGCTAATCCAATTTGGTCTTTAACAGATTCCACTTCTGCTTTTTCTGGGCGAGCATGGCAATGAGATATCGGATTATAAGGTTGCCAAATATTTGGATTCAATTCTGATTCTTTTTCTGCATGAACAGCCAGCACTCCATCATATCCTTCCTCGGATAGAATTCTATAAACCGTACGTTGATCTTCTAATTTAATAACTCCTAAATTTCCAACAGAATGCCCAGCATATAA
This sequence comes from Candidatus Pacearchaeota archaeon, assembly GCA_018303785.1. Taxonomy (GTDB): domain Archaea; phylum Nanobdellota; class Nanobdellia; order Pacearchaeales; family GW2011-AR1; genus ARS1285. Next base: position 22,920 of record JAGVXM010000011.1, on the reverse strand, counting down.
TTTCATTCCAACAACTTGTGGAAATTCTCTATAAATATCAATCGCCCTTTTAATCTGTTCGGCCTCTCCAGTTAAACCCATGTATAATCCATAAAAAACAGAATCAATACTTGCCTCTTTAGCTAATCTTAGTCTATCAATAACTAAATCCCTCGTCATTATTGGGGGATCTGTATTTGGCATATCAAAAACAGCGTCAACACCAGAATCTTTAGCTACTTCTAGTCCATGCTTGATAGTTTCTTTATACTTCTGATTAAAATCTCTCAAATGAACATGGGAATCAATATACATGAAAAACTAAGATTTTCATTATTTAAAAAAATATAGATATTTAAAAAAACAACAACATTCTTATAATATAAATTCATCAAATAATGAAAGCTGCAACAATATCTAATTGGGAAAGGAAATTAAGACCTTTAATAACAAAATTGCCTCCAAAAATTGTTGTTTCAAAATATTCTTCTGGCCGCTTAGACTTTTTAGATAAATTAAAATTAGAAATTCCTTCAAAACCTTATTCACCTCCAACAGATTTATCAGTGGAATTATGGGGGATTACTTTTCTTTCTCCAATAATGAACGCCGCAGGTATGTTCAAAAACGGAGAGTGTTATGAGATGGTTGCAATGCAAGGTGCCGGAGCTTATCTTGGGGGAACTGGAACATGGAATCCAAGAATAGGTAATAAAAAAGAAGGCGTTCATTTGCCTTTTGCACCTTATCCAAATTCACATTCAGCTTCAAATTGGTTAGGCTTACCAAATGATGGAGATAATGTAAACTCTAATAGGGCTGCTAAACTTAAAAAAATCTTAATACCAATCGGATGGAGCATAATGGGTTCCCCAGATTTACAAGGAGACGATAAATTAAGATATTTAGTAGAAGGAATGAGATTATATGAAAAAGCCAGTGTAGACTTTATTGAAATTAACGAGAGTTGTCCAAACACTCAGCATGGAAGACCTCAAGATGATGATTTAGCAAATAGGCTTAATTACATAAAACAAAACTTTCTAGACCAGAGAAGTAGAAGGCTTCCAGTTATAGTTAAGTTTTCGAATGATACTCACAGAGAGCAAGTACCTAATCTAATGGATTTATTATTTGGCTTCAACTTTGATGGAGTTAATTTTGGAAACACTTCAACAGCATATGAAAAAAGAAGAGTGAATGTTGTTGAATCTGAAAGAAAACTTTATGATTTCTTCACTCAAATATTTGGTGGAGGGATTAGCGGAAGACCTCTAAAAGAATCTTCTCTGGAATTAGCAGGAACAGCTGCAGAATATTTGAAATCAGGAAGTCCTTCACAAGAATTTCATGTAATTAGAACAGGAGGAGTAGAAACATTACAAGATATTCAAGAATCAAAAAGAGCAGGAGTATTATTAAATCAGTGGTTTACGGGATATTTTGAAGAATTTTCTAAACATGGACATAATGTTTATAGACGTTTATTTTCAATTTAAAATCAATTTCTCTTTAAAAAAAACGAGCTAAATAAAAGGGGGGGAGTAAAACTCCCCGCTCCTCTTTTTGTAAATTCATCATGAGTAACCATATTTAAATGATTTAGGTGTTAACATCTAAATATCCAAATCTTTATTTTGACATCTAGAATTATAGAAAGAATTCTTTACAATCTCTTCATTCAATAAACATATGACATAATTTGCATGATTGAAAATATATTTAAAGTCACCAAATCTTCTTCAACAATGGAAAAAGAAATTACTATTTCGAAATTAGATAAATATTATCAATTAACTTCCAAAGCTTTATCAATGGCAAAAAACGCCGTCGCTAAAAGCAAACAAAAACAGGCAAATGAGATTATTATTATGGTGGAATGTTATCTCAAAGATTCACAACATTTTAAAGAAAAAAATGATTTAGTCAACGCATTTGGATGTTTGAATTATGCACATGGATGGTTAGACTGCGGCGCACGATTAAAAATTTTCAAGGTAACTGATAATTACTTATTTACCGTGTGATTTTTTAGCTGCTCGCAAATTCTGTAATCGTTCCTCGGCGAATTTTTTCAAATAATTTCCAGATATTCTATGAGTACTACTCCTTTCAGGTTTTATCACTATATTTTCATTATAAACTTCATCATGATTATTTTTTATTACTTCATGAAGATTATAGTTCTCTCCTTTTCCATGACGTTTTATACAAAGAACAGCATTTAATCCTGCAATGGAATATCTAATCTCCCCCTCATTAATCACACTGTGAAACGTATAAGAACTATTAATTACTCCTCCTGCCTTTCCTGAAAGATAATCATTAATAGATCTACGTAACTCCTGACAAATATAATCTACACTCAAATATTCTTTTTGAGACATGAGTAATTCTGTATAATCCCCTTAAAAATGTTTTTTATAGTATAACATAATTGTTAAATATTCTTTTTAGATGTTTTGAATAGATTTAAATAAATATTTTTCTTTCATCAGTTATGAAAAAAATAGTGGTGATAAGTTTGGGAGGCAGTATAATAATTCCAGATGAAATAAATAAATTCATTCTAGAAAAATTCAAAAAAATATTAAATAAAAACACGAATAAATACAAATTCGTCGTCGTCTGTGGAGGTGGCAAAACAGCAAGAAATTATATTGATGGATTTTCAATGATTCCAAAAAAAGAATATTACCAGACTTTATTCGGAATTGCGGCAACAAGACTTAATGCAAAATTTATGACTGCATTTGTAGGATCTAATGCAAATAAAACACTACCAAAAAATATGGAAGATATTGAAGATTATTTGGCAAAACATGATATTGTATTCTGCGGTGCTTTACGATATGGAAGGCATGAGACATCCGATTCTACAGCAGTCAAACTTGCTCATTTTTTTGATTCAGACTTCATAAACATTACTAATGTGCAAGGAGTCTATGATAAGGATCCAAAATTAAAAAATTCAAAATATATTCCGGAAATTTCTCATGATGATTTTTACAAAATGGCCAAAAAAATTCATTACAAACCAGGCCAGCATTTTATTCTTGACCAAACGGCTGCTGAATTAATCAAAAAAAATAATATAAGAACATTCATTTTAGGACCTGATATAAAACAACTAGATAATTTGCTCAACGAAAAACATTTTGTTGGGACGATTATTGAATCTTAAAAATATAACTGAGCATTTTCCCAAGGAATTAGTGCCATCTGAATTGCTTGTTTTGTATAATCTTTTCTTGTCACTCTTCCTTTGGTTAATAATCCGATTATTCCTTCTGCAGAGCCAATTGTTTTGCTTGAGGTGAGTTTTGCTTCGTAACACGCTTGAGTAAGATTCATGTTTTTTTCTATAACTATACTGCTTACTAGCACTGGGACCTCAAAAGCGACTGATGATCCTATAGATTGTTCTTTACCGTCGTAAACAACACAGAAACATATATCCATCAGAGGAGTGTAGGGGACTTCTATTAAACCTGATTCAATGCCAAAACTGTATGCATATTGTTTATTGTATGCTTTTCTTGCGCGATTGATAGCTCCGGAAATTGTTTCTTCCAGTGATTTTGGCTGGTCTGAAACGCCTGAATTAGCTTCGCAAGAAATAATTTCTGTATCTTTTAAGAATTCGTATGCAGGCATAACCTCTTGTAATGCTTTTATTTTCACTGGATTTTTTGAGGCAAGTATAATTCTCATTATTTTTTAAAAACTTTAGGATTTATAACTATTGTTATATCAAGACTTACATTTCTGCTTTTTCTATTTCTTGAAGTTGCTTCTTTAATTGAGGCAGGTCTTTTTTTATAATATTCCAAACAACATCTAAATCTACTCCAAAATATCTATGAATCATAATGTCTCTTGTTCCAATAATATCTTTCCAAGGTATTTTATTGTACTTGTCTTTAAAATTTTTAGAAACATTTTTTGCAGCCTCGCAGATCACTTCTATTTCTCTTACTATTGCACTTTGTTTTAATCTATTTGAAATTAATTCTTCTTTGGATAGACGTTTACTAAATTCTTCTACAGCCCCAATACTATCTTTGATATGCTTTATGAATATACCATCTTCCTTTTTATTCATATAATCCTTACCTCTTCCTTCAAAATTCTATCTTTGAGATATAAACTTAACCCATTATAACTTACTAAATCAACTTTTTTCTTGAGAGCTTTTGAAAGCTGTTCTCTTAATGCAGCAAAAGCAAATCCCATATTCTCTGACGGCTGAACTAAAATGTCTATATCGCTATTCTTTTTTTGCAATCCTTTTGCGTAACTTCCAAATATTCCTGCTCTTTTAATCTTCTTTTTCTTCAAGATGGGAAGAATACGGATCTTTATCTTTTCTATTGATTTAATGCGCTTTTTATTCGAAATTTTTTTATCCGCTTCTGTTTCCTTTTTTAATAATGAAATGGTATTTAAGTTTACCCCGAGATAGATTCTTTGCTTCTTTATTTTATTGCCTTTTCGTAGAGAAGTCACTCTATAAAAATATTTTCTGTTGTTCCTTTCTTTTATTTCTGTATATGCCATAGTCATTGTACGGGTACATTATATATAAATATTTCTCTGTAGACGCATAATTATACGTGCAATTTAATTTTCTCCGCTATGTTTATAAGATCGGAGACAAACTGTCCACTATCCTAATTGAATTAATTTCAATGATATAAATGTTTAAAGGCTTAGTTTTTAATTAATTTTTATGTTGTTTTATGATAATCTAGAAAAATATGTTACAGGTCAAAGAGAAAAACTTGCTGAATTACATAAAGCTAATATTCCAGAAAGAGGGATAATTCTCAGAGTTCTTGCTTCTGAAGAAAATCAAACTAAATCTACAAATGTAGCAAACTATTCTGTTACTCGTGAGGTTAACCAAATTCAAATTAATCATTTAGGCATTTTAGGTGATCGACATCATAGAGCCGTTAGGCCTTCTACCGGAAGAGAAAAGTCACTTTATCCAAAAGGAACTTTTATTAGAGAACATAGACATGTATTTGTAGTTTCTCCTTATGATTGTAAAATTCTTAGCGATTTACTAAATTTTGATGTTAAACCAGAACTATTAGGAGCTAACTTGGTTATAGGAAGAGAAGATGGCCAAGACTACTCCATTTCTTCCTTACCACAAAATACATATTTATTAATTGCTTCAAATGAAGCTAGAGAGTTTACTAAACCCCCCATTGCCACTTTGAAACATTATGTTTTACAGCAGGGTTGTGGTATCACTGGAAATTCTATTGCTGAAAGATATGGAGATAAAAGTTTAACTCAAAAATTTATGGCTTCATCGAAAGATAATCGGGGAATTGTTTGCTCTGTTGAACAGCCGGTTGATAATCCAGCTATTATAAACTCTGGTCAAATTATTTTCTTTAAATTTCCTATGGGAATTGCTCCTTAGTTTCAACATTTAAGATAGAAGACAAAATGTCCGGCATATTTATAATATCTGAGAACAAAAGTTCCCACATACTGTTTTGAGGGGTTTAGATACTTTTTAATAGATTGAAATGTAATTATTAAAATGGAAGATAAAACAATTTTAGTTACTGGAGGTAGTAGCGGAATAGGAAAGGCAATTGCTCAAAAGTTCCTACAAGAAGGAGCAAAAGTCATAATATTTGACGTAGACAAGCCAGATTATAACGTAGAATATTATAAAATAGATGTGAGCAATGAAGAACAGATACAAAAAGCCTTTCTTCAAATTAAAGAATTAAATGTTCTTGTAAACAATGCTGGAATATACTTTCAGAATTCTGTGGAAGAAACTAAAAAAGAGGAACTTGACAGAATAATTGACATAAACTTCAAAGGAGTTTATTTAATGTGTAAACATGCTCTTCCACTCATAAAAAAGAGCAAGGGAAACATAATTAATATTTCCTCATCACTGGGAATAGCTCCAGAACCAGAATCTCCAGCTTACTGCTCAACTAAGGCTGCAATTATAATGCTTACTAAATGTATGTCTCAAGAATATGCTTCTCAAGGGATAAGAGTTAATGCTATTCTTCCTGGCCCCATAGATACTCCTTTGTTAAGAAAAGCTTTTCCAACAGAAAAGAGATTTAAAGAATACGAAAAAACTAATCTCATGAGAAGGGTTGGAAAACCAGAAGAGGTGGCAAATGCTGCACTTTTTTTGGCTTCTGACAATGCTAGTTATGTAACGGGAGGATTATATTCTGTTGATGGTGGCGAATCTGTATCCAGCGTATACTCGAAGTAATTACATTGTGGGAACAATTCTTCCCACATCTTTATAAATTACTTTATCATTTTTTATCTATGATTATTGTAACCTCAACTATTAATGAAGCATTGAAAAAAATAAAGGAATCAAAAAAACGTGGAGAAAGAGTTATTGTTAAAGCACAAGATTCTGATTATAATCGAAAAATTGTCGAAAATAAAGATGTAGATATAATTGTAGATCTAGAGTTTCATACGAGAAAAGACTCTATGAAACAGCGTGATTCTGGTTTAAACGAAGTATTGGCAAATTTAGCCAAAGAAAACAATATCGCCGTTGGAATAAATGTAGAAGACTTGAAAAAATTAGGAAAAAAAGAAAAAGCACGAGTGATAGCACGCATGATGCAGAATATATTGCTTTGTAGAAAATCAGGTTGCAAGATGATCCTGTTTCCGGAGAATAAGTTTAACAAAATAGATGGCATGAGTTTTTTACAGGCATTAGGCAGCGATACAAAAATGGCAAAAAAAGCAGTTTCAGAGTGATAATCTTATAAACCTATTTCTACTTTAATTTTTATGTCTAAGACTCCCGGTATAGATAAAGAAAAAATAATAGAATCGTTAAATCCACATGAAAGAAAAATCCTGCCGTTATTAGATGAAAAAAATATAGATGCATTGTCAAAAAAAACAGATCTCGACAAAGCGAGTATTATCCGGGCGCTGGAATTCTTATCAAATAAAAAATTAGTAATAATTAAAACGAGTACTGAAAAAATTGTGGATTTAGGAGTTAATGGTATTTTGTATTCCCGGCAAGGTTTACCTGAACGAAGGCTGATAAATCTTATTGCTGAAAAGAAAAATATCAGTTTAGCAGATGCTCAAAAAATAACTGGCCTTAACGACAACGAATTCAAAGCATCAATTGGAGTTATGAAAAAAAAGGCATTGATAAACTTGATTAACGGCAATATTATTCTTCTCGGTACTAAAGAAGAAATTACAAATAAAAGTTTAGAAGAAAAATTTATAGAAATATTACCAAAGAAATTCGAAGAACTATCACCTGAAGAAAGATATGCATTTGAAAATCTGAAAAACAGAAAAGAAATTGTTGAAATTCAGGATAAAAAGTCGATTCATATTGAGTTGACTGAGTTAGGTAAAATAATCATGAAGGAAAAACTCACAGGAGAATATATTGAGTCCATAACTCCGGAAATGATAAAAAACAAAGGATGGGTTGGAAAAAAATTTAGGCGATATGATATCACAAGTCCAGTACCAAGAATACACGGCGGAAAAAGACATTTTGTCAATCAAGCAATAGACTATGCAAAAAAAATATGGTTAGAAATGGGTTTCAAAGAAATGGATGGAGAGTTAATCCAATCAGGATTTTATAATTTCGATGCATTATTCACTGCACAAGATCATCCAGTTAGAGAAATGCAAGATACTTTTTTTATAAAAGAACATATTGCAAATTTGCCAGACAAAAAAATTGTGCAGCAAATAAAAAATGCACATGAAGGAAAAATAAATGGAAGCAAAGGATGGGCATACAATTGGAAGGAAGAAGATGCAAAAAAAGTGTTGTTAAGAACACATACCACCTGCCTTTCAATAAAAAAATTAATAGACATTCAAAAAAATAAAGAATTTCCTGCAAAATATTTTGCATTAGGAAAATGTTTCAGAAATGAAACTGTAGATTGGAGTCATGGATTCGAATTTAATCAAACAGAAGGAATTGTCGTAGACAAAAATGCTAACTTCCGGCAACTTTTAGGATATCTAAAAGAATTTTTTAAGAAAATGGGATATGAGAAGATCAGGATAAGACCAGGTTATTTTCCATACACAGAACCAAGTTTAGAAATTGATGTTTATCATTCAGTGCACAAAAAGTGGATTGAATTCGGCGGTGCAGGTATGTTCAGACCCGAGGTAACTATTCCAATATTTGGTGAACATATTCCGGTATTAGCGTGGGGTCCTGGTTTTGACAGAATTATTATGGAATATTTTGAGATAACTGATTTAAGAGAACTGTATAAAAATAATTTAACACAGTTGCGGGAAATGAAAGTGTGGAGGAAATAAAGATGAAAGGAACATTAAAAATAGTTAAATTAGGGAGAATACAACCTACCATTCACGGAAGAGAATTTATACCCGAGGTTGTAATAACATATGAAAACGGTGTAAGAAGATTAAATGGAAAATGTATTATTCAAAGACCTCAAAATTCTCGGCAATTAACACGTTTAATAGAAGACATCGCGTGTGCAAATGAAGGAACGGAAAATCTTGACGAACGGGTTGATTATGGGATACGAGATATTCTTTATTTTTCACCTTATCGAATCAATCAACAAAAGCGAGGAAATTCGTAAATGGAGATAAAAATTAGAAAGGCTCTAGAAGGAGATGAAAAGAAAGTTACTATAATTATTGATAACGAAATTTGGAATGCTGATTTTGTGAGCTTTCATCCGAATGTTAATACTGAAACCCTAGAGCTATCAGGTAAAGATTTTCAAAAATATATTTTATCTTTAAAAAATAAATGTGAAGTAATGGAACTATAACATGGAAATAGAAGAAGCGCAGAAAAAAGTTAACGAATTCATACAAAAATACGGCGGTTATTGGCAGCCCTTGTCAATGCTTGCTCGCTTACAGGAAGAAGTTGGAGAATTATCTCGAGAAATGAATATTTCGCATGGAGATAAAAAGAAAAAGCCAGGAGATAAAGAAGGTAGTCTCGAAAAAGAATTAGGAGATGTTTTATTTACTATTTTAGCAATAGCAAATAAGGAAGGAATTGATGCAGCTAAATCATTAATTGATAAATTAAGAGAAAAACAAATCTGGAGGAAATAATGGCAATCGATAAATTACAAAAACAAATAATTAATGAATTTTCAGGAGATAATGTGCAGAAAAAATATATACAAATGGCTGAAGATGATGGCTTATGGGAAGCAGAAGAAAAATTAATAAAAAAATATTTCACTAAAAAAGGAGCTACAATTATTGACTTGGGATGTGGAACAGGGAGAACAACTATACCGTTAGTTAATCAAAAGTTTGAAGTCATTGGTGTTGATTTAACTCCAAAAATGATTGAGAATGCCAAAAAAATAGCGAAAAAGAAAAAATTAAAAATAAATTATCAGGTTGGAGATGCTGCTCATTTAGATTTTAACGATAATACTTTCGATTATGCTCTCTTTTCTAATCAGGGATGGACTCAAATACCAGGAGTAGAGAAAAGAAAAAAAGCTTTAAAAGAGGTAAGAAGAGTTTTAAAAAGAAACGGTATTTACATCTTTACTTTTCATCCGCGATTATGGTTTACTCGTTATTTCTTTTTTTGGATATGGAAAAGTTTTAAATTTTATATAATAAGAAATATAGGATTTAAAATTGAAGAAGAAACATTTGGAGATAGATTTTTCGATAGAGAGTCAAGTAATTTTTATGATAAAGAAGAAAAGAGATATATTCATGCTCGCTATAAAACAAAACAGTATATTCATATTCCGAGTATAAAAGAAGTTAAAAAACAAGTAACTGAAACTGGGTTTCAAATACTATACCTAGGCAATGGCTTAAAATCAAAATCAAAAATAAAGTCTATTTTTGTAGTTTGTAAAAAATGACAATCATAACTTTTGAAAAAGAAAAATTAGAAAAAAGAATCGGAAAATTAGATCAGAAAACACAAGAAAAAATAACTATGTTTGGAACACCGATAGATAGTATAACTGATAAAGAAATTTCAATAGAGGTATTTCCTAACAGACCGGACCTATTATCCCTTGAAGGATTTGTACGAAGCTTTAATGCTTATCTCGGGAAAAAAACAAATATAAAATACGAAGTTAAAGATTCAGCTAATAAGGTAATACTTGAAAAATTGCCGAAAGAATGGCCATACGCCGTTGCATGCATTGTAAAAAATTTAAAATTTAACAACGATAAAATTAAAGAAATAATCGATATTCAAGAAAAACTTGGGTTAACATTTTTAAGAAAGAGAAAAAAAGGAGGCATTGGTTTATATCCATTAAATAAAATTACTTTTCCCGTAACATTTAGAGGAATGAAGCCAGAAGAAATAAAATTCAAGCCATTAGAATTTCCAAAAATAATTACTGGAAGACAAATTTTATCTCAGCACCCCACAGGAAGAGAATATGCGTATATCTGTAAAGACTGGGAGACATTTCCAGTATTTATCGACAAAAAAGGAGTAATTATGTCTATGCCTCCAATTATCAATTCACATGACGTCGGGAAAATTGATGAAACCACCACAGAAGTATTTATTGAAGCAACAGGAAATAATCTACAAACATTACAACAAGTAATGAATATTATTGCATGCGTACTTGCAGATATGGGCGGCACAATTTATTCTATAGATTGCCAGCAAATGGATAAGAAAACGATAACAATCCCAAATCTTGCACCTGAAAAAATAGATTTTTCACCTGAATATATCAATCAAAATTTAGGAACTAATTTTTCCGAAAAAGAAATAGAAAATTACCTTGCAAAAATGAACATAATGATAGATAGTACAAAAAAAAATATTGCATTGATACCTCCATACCGAACAGATATTCTTCACGAAATAGATTTAGTTGAAGAAATTGCTATTGCACACGGATATGAAAATTTTGAGCCAGAAATTCCTGCAATTGCAACAATAGGTGAGGAAAATAAAATGGAAGTAGTTAAAAGAAAAATATCAGAATTGCTTGTTGGGCTAAATCTACTTGAGGTCTCAAGTTTTCATCTGTCGACAAAAGACAAGCAGTTTAAATCAATGGGAGTAAAATCATTCAAAGATAAAATTATAGAAATCGAAAATTCAAAAACAGAATATAATATATTACGAACATCTTTGATTGCAAACGCAGTAGCTATATTAAGTGAAAATTCCGACGCTGCCTATCCGCAAAAACTATTTGAAATAGGAAAAGTATTCTCGTTAAACAAAAAGAATGAAACAGGTATTGAAGAAAAAGAAAAATTATGCATCGCGCTATGTGGAGAAAAATCTAATTTTACCGAGATAAAACAAATAGTGGATTATATATTACGAATGTTCCAGGTAAGTTATTCAATCGAAGAAACTACAGAAGACAGTTTTATTGAAGGTAGATGCGGTAGAATAATGATTAATAATAAAGAAGTTGGCATACTTGGAGAAATTTCACCGTTTGTCTTGAAGAATAACAAAATTAAAATGCCAGTAGCATGTTTGGAAATGGATGTAGAGCCGTTTCTCAATTAGAGTAGCTTCTTCTTTTTAAAATTTCATAAATTCTCGATCGAGTATATCGCTGCATTAATACCGGCAGAATGTTAATAAGTACATTAGAGCTTGCAGCAAAGAGCGCATTAGAATAATTTTCCTCGGCATAAGAGTAAGTCATTAAAGAAGTCATAACGAGACCCGCTACGACATGAATACTCTCATAATATCGAGACCATTTTTCTTGTTTTATCAAAGAAGTATCAAATGAATCAGCCAACCATCTATCAATGCCAGCAGTGTATAAAACTACTTTTCCAACCGTTGCAGAATACAATGAATGAAATTGCTTCATTCCTATTTTTTCATAAAAAATTTTTTCAAATCCTCGAGGTTTAAAATAAAATTCAAAAGTATTTTTTGCTTGTATTTTTCTCTCTAAAGAGGATAATGGACTATGCATTCATCTCAACCAAAATAACTGCCATTCGTTCGTTTTTCTACTGCAACATCCTTGATCAATTTATAGTTGATTAGTAAAAGATCTTTCTGTATTGAATCACGAAATAAAGTATACACTTTTTTAATAAATTGAGCTTCTTTCTCCTCGGAATAATCTAAATCCAAACAAATAACTTCTGTTTCAAGATTTCCTAAATGCTCATACATTTTTCCGAGAACCTCGCGATCTTGAGGATCTAATTTTTTTATTAATTTGAGGAAAAAAATAGGAGCATTCGCCGGATTCAAAATTGTTTCAACAAACCGTAGATAACCTGTAATCTTATCGATAATTACGCGACGAATTTTTCTCATCAAAAATTCAGTTTCTATATCTGCCTCTTCTATATCAAAAATCTCATTTAATCCTGTAAATTCAGGAAGTTTATATTTTTTCTGCAATAACGCATATTCTTTTTGCAATAACTCCAAATTAGTTTCTTTAGAATTTTTTTCTGTCATAATTTTTGTAACAGACAATCATTTATAAGGTTATTGATTCCTAATATCATTTCTAATTTTTCTAACACTATCCATAAAAGACCTTACTTTTCTTCGATCAACATAGTTATGCGTTTTATTATCATTCTTGAAATAACTGCCAACAATAGCGCCATCAGTAATTGTCAATTGTTCTTTAAGATTATTTATCGTCACTCCAGCTCCAACGAAAAAAGGAAAATTAGAAAGATACCTACGAAATGAATATAATTTATCTAAGGGGGTTTCAATCCCAGTACCTTCTCCAGTTGTAACAATTATATCCGAATACTTTTTTCCATCAGCAATATCTTCTTCCAATCTTTTCCCACTAGGCTCTATATATTTAAATCGAATACCTCCGAGAACATAAATACTAGGATATTTTTTTCGCAGTTGAGAAAATCGATCAATATCTAAAGTATTTTCTTGAACACTATCAAATTGGACAAAACCCCCCTCAAAATCATAAGCCATTTCAAATGAAGCATAGGGATGAGATAAAAGATTAACACCTTTCAAAATTGAATGCCGAGAACTCTTTAGCACGTCCATAACTTCAAAAACATTCCCATGATAATCCTCTATAATCGCTCCATCAACACCATCTTCTTCGTAGATAGTTAATTCTTCCAACGCCCTTTGAAGTTTTTCTTTCCTATTTTCTCCAGCGCAATGAATCATGCCTATAATTGGTTTTTCTACATTAAATAAAGAAAATCCGTTTTTCATTCTAAAACTATAATTCCAAAATTTAAATGTTTATAGGTAAGCATTTGTAAATCTAAGTAGTAAATTAATTTTAAATAGAACAACGCATAATTACCCCCATGTTTAAGAGAAAAAATGCGCAACTATCCGTTGTCATAGCAGTTGTTCTTATTGTCATTGTTCTTATTATTGCAGCAATTGCCATAACTTTTCTCATTACCAAACCCTCACTTATAGGATCTCCATATGAAGATGATGATTCGGATTTTGAAGAAGAATACGAAGATATTGAAATTTTGTGCAGCCAACCATATATGCGTTTGGGCATTGGCTGTTGCCTAGACATAAATTACAATAAAATCTGTGATCAGGATGAAGTAAAAAAAGAAGACATCGATTATTGCGATTACCCATTAGAAAAAATTGGCAGCAAATGTTGTAGAGATGATAACTCTAACAATAGGTGTGATATTGATGAACGGGATTTTGATAACGATAGAGATTATGATGAAGATGTAGATATAAGCGGCCCATTCTCAATCTACGACTATGATATTGATCGTGATGAAATAACTCTAGGATTAAGAAATAAAGGAGATGAAACTATAATCATCGAAAGTATCGAAATAGAAGATTGTGAAGAATTAGATGATGAAACTATTTTAGATCCAAACGAACGAGAATCATTTGACTTCGATTGTGATCGAGATGATCGATTCGATCGAGATATCCGCATAGAATATAGAGATGATTCCAATATTCTTAAAGTTGCACGAGGAAATATTGAAAGAAAATACGAAAGAGATTATGATTACTAATTCTCATTAATTTTATAAACCGTTGGATTATTATTCAGTACTATGCTAGAAGTTTACATTTTATCTGTTTTACATTCGGGGATAAATGAGGCAAAAAAACTTGAACAATATATAGAACGATGCGATATTTATTCCCCAGAATGTGCTGCTTCTAGTAAAGACATAGCTGAAGCAGATGAATCTATGTGGGAAATTGCTCTATCTAATAAGGCACATGCAAAAAACGCATATCGCCTATTATTAAGAGACTATCAGGTAAATTCAATCGATGTTAATGAATTTATCAATAAAAAATTTGAATTACTTCAAAAATATAAGAAGTCTCTCTGGTATTTGGAAAGATTTTCTCAAGAAGAATCAAAGCAATTAAAAAGATTTTATTTTGATGCAGACAAAATAGCGATTGTAAGTCACAATTGCTTAAAAAATGGAGATATCAATAAATTTATAGAACTTTATTTTCTGAGTTATGAGATCTATAATAAGCTTAATACCATTAGAGATGATCATATAAGAGAAAATTTAAGATCTGTTGAATTTGATATCAGAAAAAGATATCCTTACCTTTCAGATAAAGAAAAAATTGTACTCTCAATTGATATTGGTTATTCTCATAAAATTAGTGGTATAAATTTCCCAATTATAATGCACGTTCATAAATTATCAGATGAAAATATTTATGAAAAAATACAGAATAGTTTGCAAGATGGAAAATATATGGAAGATTTACGATGTGAACTTTTATTAGATGGTGCTTTGGATATTTTAAGAAGTAGGGGCAGATTGGTTGATGAAAAATATTTGGCCAAAATGTCAGAATCAGAAATCATTAATTATTTGCATTCAGAAGACCTTATTAAACAATAACCTATTTGCAAAAATAAGATATCACAATTCTTAAATACACGAGTACACTTTTTATATGATGGATCAAGAAATGAACATAGAAAAAGAATGTGATGATTTTTGGGATAACGAGGAAGATCATAAATGGGCTCAGGAATTAATCAAAAGAAACGAAGATTTGAACAAGGAGAGGTAGTAATCATTCCTTCGTTGTTTACCGATATATCAGGAAGAAAATTACGTCCAGCAATAGTTTTATCAAATCAAGAAAACCTTGTGTGTACCACATACTAAAGTGTGTGATTTGTTTTGGTTTTCTGGATGATCCAAAATCTAAAACCTTAAAGCTACGACCACATTCTAAAGAATGTGGTTTTAGATTTATGGACATAATAAAAGTAACAAATGTAATTCCCTTAACAACGACTCAAAGAGATTATATTCACATATTCAAGCTTTATAGGGATGATATGCAATCCGGAGATTTAATTCAAGAAAGTGATGTATGCATTGATAAAATTCTTTCTATTAACCAAAACCTTATTCTGCATCGTGTTGGAAAAGTAAAAGTGCATGTAATTGCTCGAATAAAAAAAGTTCTTAATAGTTTGATCGAGTAAACTGATATTACCTCTATGATTGGTTACAAATGATTATGATCATGAAACAATTACCTTTCAACTTATGAATAAAACCTATAATCTCTGATACAATAATGTTTTTATATATAACGTAATCAATTTTTTTATGGTTAAGAGAATATGTGTTCCAGGCAAAGTAAAAATTATTGAAAAATTAGATGATTCTTTTTTAGATCAGTATAAGGAATCTCTAAATGAATACTCTAGTGAACGTGCTAGATCTACTCTTGATGTTTTGAGCTCGTGGAATGAAAATTTAATCGGTTCTTCTGTTTTTTCTATTCTTCAAGCTTCTCATCTTGATAAAAACAATCCTGGTTTTTTCCCAAACGGATTAAAGCCAGTGACCATAAAAAGTTTAAGAGAAGCTAATAAAGAAGATCTCACGTTTCTTGGAACTACTGGTTATACTGACGTAGGTCTTGTTTTACTTTCTAGAGGACAAAGATTTGATAGAAATAAAATATTATTTAATCCCCAAGATTATTTTGACAATGAATACTTAACAACAGTTATGGAAAAACAATTAAAGAATAGAAATATAAAAATTGGTAGAAAAGGATTATTTATACCATTTTCCGCATTATCTAAACCAAGAGAAGATCCTGAATCTGAATATGGACTATCTTTTAGTCTTAATGAATCTATGTTACCTGATGATTTAATTGATGTATCCTCGATTCCTCTTTATGGAGATGGTTTTTTTAGAAAATTTTATGATCGGGGGTTAAATAGTCTCTTAAGTCTTGATTTTAATGAATATAACCAAGAATACCTTACCTCTAGTAATTTTTGGTATTCTAGTAACGATGGTAGAATTGAAAAGCCACGGCCTGTTCGCAAAAGCATTTTGCAATTAATTAACTTATACTCAAAATTCTTTTGCTCAGATTGAACACAACAAAGCATGTGTCTTGATCTATACTCGGATGATGCTCTTACAAGCAAGAGCATAAGCCACGGCCGAGGATTGAACTCGGGACCTCAGCATTACCAATGCTGCGCTCTTACCAACTGAGCTACCGTGGCATGAAAAGGTTTAGAAAATCCGTTTAATAAGCTTTGTGTTTAAGCCAGCAAATATGCTTTATCTATTTCACGTTTTAAAAATTGATCAGCTTCTTCTTCTGTTGAAGCATATCCCAATAACCCGGGATTTGATTCATTGAAGTCCACCATACTTTTCCCAATTAGAGTTATTTTGTGCAATGAAAATTTATCTTCATGAGGCAATGCGTAAACGCGAAGATATACGCGATGATTCCCTTCAATTTCTCGCACCCAATATCCATGCGTATCATTCGATCTTTTCTTGCATAAAGTACTCTTTTTTGATAAATAAAGCAATCCTTCTTTTTGAATCCGAATTTTAATTTCTTGTAAAGATCTAAACTCTTGGCTGCGATATTCATCATGCACCTCGGCAGATAACCAATCATAATATGTTTTTTTTATGCTATAAGGACCCGCACCAATTATCGATGCTCTAAAAATAATGTTATCTTCAGAATCGCTTAGTAAAGATTCAAGCGGATTACCGCAATGTTGAAGAGTAAATCGTGTATTCATACAAAATCAAATCAAAATTGATTTATAAAGATTTTTACAATGGAACTACCGCTCCGGAATCCACTGCATTTTCACCGCATTTCCTGAAATATTTTCCGTATTCCCTAAAATAGTTGAAAACCATTCCCCATATAGCTCAAAAAATTCACGCACATTATTTTCATTATTAAGCGGAATACTTTTTTCAGAAATAATGTAAAATCCCCCCATCAATAAAAAAAATACAATAAAAACTAAAATTTTCATGTTAAAAAGACCAATCTATATCGATTGCATTTGCAGTCAACGATTTAATATTCTCAAAGCCATCACCTAACCAACCGCCAAAAAAATTAAGCGATTCAAAAACGCCATGAAAAGTAAACAAATCAAAATCATTTTTGTAACTGATATACATCAAACTGGAATATAAAATCAAGGCAGAGATTACTAAGAACAATATAAACACCTTATGTTTCAAACCTTTCATATTAAATACAAATACGACTACTGCAATCAATATTATTAATACTATCCAATATATTCCGATCATTTTCTTTTTTTATCCAGGTTTAAGGAATATAAAAAACTTGTTTTTTTAAGAATTTCCATACACACAAATCCAATAAGCCCCGCTAATAAAATCAAAGACCAGTCATAAAATCCAAGAGGCACAAAATAAAAAAGTGAATTCAGCGAAGTGTACATAGCAATAATATGTAAAAATAGTGAAATGAAGACTGCATAAAAAAGATATTTATTAAAAGGTGATGAAAAAATTGATTTATCTGATTTTGAATTAAAAACCAAAAACATTTGAAAAACTATTGAAGCTGTTACAACCATCGTTCTAGCCTTGTCAATGTTATCAAGATAAGTTATAAAAAAATATAGCCCTATTAAAGTAGCTATCAATCCGCCCACGAAAATAAATGTCTTAATTCCGTTTAGTAAATTCTGTTGAGAAGGCTTTCTCTTCATTATATCTTTCTCTGGCTGTTCAGAACTCAAAGCCAAAGCAGGCAAGCTATCTGTAACCAAATTAATCCACAATATTTGTAGAGGCAATAAAGGCAATAATTCCGGATTCCTCCAAACAAGAATAACAATTAACACCAAAGCAACCTCAGAAAAATTCGCAGTCAATAAATATTTGATAAATTTTTTGATGTTTTCATAAATTGCTCTCCCCTCGCGAACTCCCTTCACTATTGACGCAAAATTATCATCGAGTATCACAATATCTGATGCGTCTTTTGTTACCTCAGTCCCTCGAATTCCCATTGCAATACCAACGTCAGCTCTCTTTAAGGCTAGTGAATCATTAACCCCATCTCCAGTCATTGCAACAACTTCCTTTCTCTGTTTTAAAATATTAATTACCCTTAATTTATCCTCAGGAGAAACACGGGAAAAAACACCAATAGAATCTATAGTAGTCAAAAGCTCTCTATCACTCATTTTTCCCAATTCAGAAGAGTCAACAGATTTCCCAGTTAAATTTATCTGAGCGGCAACAGCTTCTGCAGTAAGTCGTGAATCTCCAGTCATCATTATAATTTTTATTCCGGCATCTTTACATAACTGAATGGATTCTTTAACTTCGGATCGAGGAGGATCTATCATTCCTTGTAATCCAACAAAAACCAGATTATCTTCAGCCATTTTTTCAGTAATATGCTCGGTTTTCGTGTAAACGGGAAATTCTTTAAAAGCGAATGCTAAAACTCTCAGACCTTTTTTCGCCATGGACTCGTAATGCTTCATTAAACGAACCTTGTCATGCTCGTCAATTTTAATCTTTTCGCCATTAATCAATTCATATGAACTTTTTTCTATAATTTTTTCGGGAGCCCCTTTCACATAAGAAATAATTTTACCTTCTCCTTTTCGAATAACAGACATCATCTTTTTTTCAGAATTAAAAGAAAATTCCTTAATTTTTTTTTCTTTTCGGGTTAAATCAATCTTATCTAAAAAATTATTTTTTGCAGAAATGAGCAAAGCAATCTCTGTCGGATCCCCAACAAAATATTCTCCTTCCTCATTTTCTTCGACACGAGATTTATTGCACAAAGCTCCAATCTTCAAAAGCAATTCTTTATTCTTTGCGGGATTTATTTTCCCATTGGTATAAATATCAGCTACACTCATTTTTCCTTCAGTTAAAGTACCGGTTTTATCAGTACAAATTACCGTAACCCTTCCTAAAGTTTCTGACGCTTGAAGTTTTCTAATTAACACATGATTATTCAACATACGACGAGTCGCAAAAGCCAATCCAAAAGAAATTACTGCAGGCAATCCTTCAGGAATTGCGGATACTGCCAAGCTTACGGCAACAATAAAAGAATTAAAAATATCAAATCCAGCAGCAGTCAATAGAACAACAATCAAAATCGACAAAACCAAAACTAGTATACCTATTTTTTGGGCAAATCTGTCAAGTTTATCCTTAAAAGGATTTTTCTCAGGATGAACTTGCTGAACAAGTACCGAGATTTTACCTATTTCAGTATTCATTCCCGTAGCTACAACGATTGCTTTTCCATTACCGGATACAATTTCAGTCCCTTGATAAATCATATTTATTCTTTCAACTAAAAGAACATTAGAAAGTTTAGCCGCAATTTTTTCGACAGGTACGCTCTCCCCAGTTAATGCAGATTCATTTACTTTAATTCCATTTGAAGAAATTAATCGAGCATCAGCGGTGATTTTATCCCCTTCTTCAAAAACTAAAATATCTCCCGGAACCAAATCTTGAGATTTTATTTTCATAATCCTATAGTTTCGAATGACAGTAGATTGAGGTACAAGCATCTTTTTCAATGATTGAATTGCCTTTTCAGCTTTATACTCTTGAAAAAACCCCAATCCAGAATTTAGCAAAATAATAGCCACGATGACAAAAGCATCTACTTTTGATTCCATAAAAAAGGAAATAATTGCTGCAAAAAGCAAAATTAAAATTAAATAAGATTTAAATTGTTCAAAAAAAATCTTCAGCGCGTTAAACTGTCTAGTTTTTTTTAATTCATTTTTTCCAAATTTATTCAGACGATCTTCAACTTCTTTTTTATCAAGTCCCTTTTCGCTTGAATGCAATTTGTCGAATACCTCTTTTACAGATAGCGTATGCCAATCCATATCTTAGAGAATATGTAAAAGTTTAAAAATTATTACCATATCAGTCTTTAGATTTAGGAACAATAATTTATTAAAGGCTTGTTTCGTGAAAAAAAGAAGAGCCCGTAGTTTAATGGACAGAATGCAAGGTTTCGGCCCTTGCGATCGGGGTTCGATTCCTCGCGGGCTCGTAATGCTATTGTGAAACAATAGCATATATTCCTCGAGGATATTGGGCGAAACAATTAATTTCTGGTTTCGATTCCGAGAAATTCTGATTTTGGCAAGATAAAAAAAATCAAAATCAGGATTTCGAGCAGCGGGCTCGTTTAGATAGTGTTTTACACTATCTATATGATCCGAGGACATCGGACAAAACATTTCTTTTCTGGGTTCGATTCACTGAGGTTCTTTAGAACCGAAGTCCCTGAAAATTTGAAAAATTTTCTGAGCTAGCGGGCTCGTATAAATTTTGAAAAGCACACTAAAATTTACATTAAACTTAAAAACTTCTGCTCGTATTAACTAATATGAAAAAAGATTTAGAGATAATCGATAGATATCAAAAAGAAATTATTTTATTAGGCCAAGCATCGGCATTATTAGGATGGGATCAGCAAACTTATATGCCAAAAAAAGGAGTTCATGCCCGCGCCGAACAATCTGCAATACTCAGTTCAGTTATTCATGAAAAATTTTTGTCGGATGAATTCTTTAACGCGGTCAAAAATTTAAATAAAGAAAAGCTGGATATTAAAACAAAATTTTTAGTACAAAAATTATTTAAAGAATTATCTAAAGCGAGAAATATACCAAAAGAATTTGTGGAAGAGTTATCAAAAGCACAGGCATTATCATTTCACGCATGGCAAGAAGCAAGAGATAAAAATAAGTTTAGCATTTTTCAGCCTCATTTAGAAAAAATAACAGATTTACGAAGAAAACAAGCAGATTACCTAAACTATTTTTTAAATTTTGATAATAGATATGATGCTTTGCTTGATGGATTCGAAGAAGGTATGACCTCGGAAAAGTTAAAACCCTTATTCGATGAATTAAAAGTAGGGCTAATTAAACTCCTAAAAAATATTAAAGAATCAAAAGTATATAAGAGTCACAAAGAAGTTTTATTAAAAAAAGATTTTCCAAAAGATATACAGATTGAATTTGCAAAAGATGTATTCAAAAGAATAGGGTTATCTGAAGATATATCTCGAATCGATTTAGCAGAACATCCATTTGAAACTCGCATCGGCGTAAACGATATCCGAATAACAACAAATGTAAGGAACGATCCACTATTTGCGTTCGGCTCAACTATTCACGAAGCAGGTCACGCTTTATATGAATTTAGTTTATCTGAATCAGGAACATATAATTTTTTACGTGATGCACCCAGTACTGGCCTTCATGAATCTCAATCAAGATTTTGGGAACTATCAATCGGAATGCAAAAACCTTTTTGGGAATTTTATTTTCCTAAATTTAATGATAAGTTCAACCTTCAAGGAACACTGAACGATTGGTATAAAGAAATTAACCATGTTAAACCGTCATTGATTAGAATAGAATCAGATGAAGTCCATTATTGCCTCCATATCATTATCAGATTTGAAATTGAAACAGAATTACTCGAAGGAAAAATACAAGTAAAAGATTTACCAAAAATATGGAATGAAAAAATGAAAAAATATATAGGCATTGTCCCAAAAACAGATAAAGAAGGGGTAATGCAAGATGTCCATTGGTCTGAAGGTTATTTTGGTTACTTTCCAACCTACGCAATCGGAACAATGTATGCTGCTCAAATCTATTATGCTATAAAAAAAGATATTCCTTCTATGGACAATGAAATTAAAAAAGGAGATTATTCCATAATAAGAAAGTGGCTGCATGAAAAAATACACAAGTATGGTGCAGAAATGTATGCAAATGAGATCATAGAAAAAGCAACAGGCGAAGGCCTTAATCCGAAAAAATTCATAGAATATTTGAATAAAAAATACCAAGAATTGTACCAATTCTAAAATACATTTATAAAACCTTAATTCCTCTCATTTTCGATGGCTGAAAAAGTAAACTTTAATATTGACAAAGACAAAAATTTTTCCGAATGGTTTACGGATATTATACAAAAAGCAGAGCTTGCTGATCTAAGATATAACATTAAAGGCTTTCTTGTTTTTCAACCGTGGTCTGTTTTGGCGATGGAAAAGATGTATGCACTTCTTGAAAAAATACTCCAAAAGAAAAATCATAAGCCCTATTGGTTTCCAACGTTAATTCCAGAATCAAATTTAAAAAAAGAAAGCTCTCACATTGGTGGATTTACTCCTGAAGTGTTTTGGGTAACTAAAGGTGGAGAAAAAGAATTAGACGAAAAATATGCGTTGAGACCAACATCAGAAACTGCTTTTTATCAGATGTTTTCATTGTGGCTGAGAAGCTACAAAGATCTGCCATTTAAAACCTATCAGCGGGCAAATATTTTTCGGTATGATACAAAGGCAACTCGCCCTTTCTTACGGTCAAGAGAATTTCATTGGATTGAAACGCATTGTGCGCATGCATCAGAAGAAGATGCACTGCAGCAAGTCGATGAAGACATGGAGACAACCCAACAATTTTTACATGACCAACTCGGCATTCCGTTCATATTTTTTGAACGTCCAGTTTGGGATAAATTTCCAGGAGCACATAGAACATTTGCTGCTGATGTTTTAAACCCTGACGGAAAAGTCATACAACA
>JAGVXM010000010.1 GCA_018303785.1 Candidatus Pacearchaeota archaeon | reverse complement strand
TTATTTATTTACTCATTCACAAAAATGTATTTAAGTATTTTATTCTGCTTGAACCTAGCTAATGTAGGCTTAATTTGATTAGCGTACCCTATTCTCGAGTATATGTAATCCTTGCATTATTTTTGTTACTAATTACCTATATTCTCTTCTCGAGTACAGATAATCTATCATTTGTTAATTACTTATTATCTGTACTCTCGCCACGTATGCTTGCACTTTGTGCAGCGGAAGAATTTGGTTTCTGCTTCATCGCCTGCTCTAGTTTGCGAAGTCCAGAAATAAGCTTCTTTGTTATTACATTTAGGGCAAACTGCATTTGTTACTGGAAATACATCAGTATCTTTATCAGAAATTACGCCAATGCCTGGCTTTGCTTGAATTTTTTCAGAGGATTCAATCCTTACTTTATTTTTGGCTTTAGTTCCGCATCTCGGACATTTAAATTCTTTATTTTGCTCAACTAAAACGCAGCCGCATTTCGGACAAAATTCCATAATTTATTGCACCTCTTACTTTAGAATATTTATCTTTTACTTTACGAAGAACGGTTTAAATATGTTTCCAATTTTTTTTTATTATTATAAAGTTATAATTTTAACGGAACTTGCTTAACAACTCGACAAAAAATATCTTAACCCAACCTAAGTAAGGTATTTTCAAAATTACCTTTCCGATAACTTGACTTTCAGATATCTCTGTTTCATCAGTTCTAAAAATATTGTTTGATCTAACCAACTGATCTTGATTGTGATCGCCTTTAGTTTCTATTTTATTATCGGATATTGCAACGATTCTATGAACTATTGGACGAGGCGCGATTGAATCCGGATTCGGCTTGAA
This sequence comes from Candidatus Pacearchaeota archaeon, assembly GCA_018303785.1. GTDB lineage: Archaea > Nanobdellota > Nanobdellia > Pacearchaeales > GW2011-AR1 > ARS1285. Next base: position 20,635 of record JAGVXM010000010.1, on the reverse strand, counting down.
AATTATTATATCGCCGATATTTGGCTCAAATCTTCCCAACACGATCACTATATCGCCTTTTTTGAATCCGTGTTTCAAATCAAATTCTGAAAAATCTTGTTGAAATATTCCTTTTTTTTCATACCACTCTCCACAATACTCCCAATATTCGTCGAAATAAATGTATCGCTTATCTTCTTCTGAAAGTACAGTACCGCATATATTCAAAATTCCAAGATCATCTCGCACGATCTGATGGTCCATCGACGAGCTTTCTACGCCTGCTAATGGTAATGAGGTTCCCATGATTAACGACAAAATTGGAAAAAAGATAAATTTTACAAAAATAAAAACTACAACAAGAGCAACTATCCAACTCAAGAACGAATCAGAGTTCCAAATCCAATTCCAGGTTTTTTTTACGTCGTTTCTCAAACTCATTATTATCCATGGGAAATTGGCTTTTTAAGAGTTTGTTTTGGGATGCAAAAGAATACTGATAATAACTCCGAATTCAAATTCCTTTTTTTGTTTTGGTTTTTCTCCTCTAAAATTCCAAATTTCATGAGGAAACACAAACAATACAGGTATATTTTCATTCTTGAAAATATTTTTCTTCTTTTCAAATCCCTCCATATAACCTCTATCCTCTGGTTTCCCAATAAGCTCTACAAATATATTGTAATCTGTTAAAAAGAAATCCGGATACCATAAACTTTCCAATTTATTATTCCCTTGGATTTCGTTTACTCTAATTTGTTTTTCATATTCATATCGGATACCATATTTCATCAAGATTTGTGCGATTATTTGTTCACTTTTAGATCTAAAGGCTTGTAACTCTTTTTTCATTTTTAAATATAGACTAAGATTTATTTAAAATTAACCTCAACATTTATATACTCATTTATCGTCGGTATATTACCAATATTTTCTTAGATATTTTGTTACTTTTTGATTAAAAGAAAGATTTAAATAGTAGCTAATTCACGTATATACATAAAGTATACACATTTATTGTGTGTGCTTTCAAAACACCTCTTTTCCCCTGGAAGAGCAAAGACATGACTTTCATGAAACTGGCTGTTTCAGGGTTTAAAATCAAAAAACACATATGGACAACGCAAATACTACAGAGCCTTATATTAATTCTGAAATTAAATTATTAAGTGATTACTATGACCGATATTTTCGACAATAAAATATTATGCAGAAATTGCAGCCTTGAAATGAAGCCATTGGAAATTACAAAAAACGGATTTGTATTGCGAGCAATTGAATGTAAAAAATGCAGTTCACGAGTTATACATCCAAAGGACGAACAGGATTTCAGTGATTTCATGAATTTGAGAAAAAAAGAATTCAATGTTAAAATGAGATTCGTCGGAAATTCATATGCCGTTTCAATTCCCAAGGAAATAGTCAACTTCATCCGCGAACATGAAAAAATAATGAACGACATGGTTCGATTATGTTTTGAAGATTTCGGAAAATTGAGATTAGACTTTAATTATAATGGAGCTGCTGCTAAATTAAAAAATAATGTAAAGGAGATTCAATAACATGGAACCAAAAGGAATAAAATTGCGCGTCGCTGAAGCATTGCAAGATGATGCTTATAGAGGTATCGCTCGAATTGATTTTGAAATCATGAAAGAGCTAGGTATTCGCAGAGGAGATATTATCGCTATCAAGGGAGCTAAGGAAACTGTGGCTATTGCTGATAAAGCATATCCGGCAGATGTTGGCGAAGGAATTATTCGAGTCGATGGAATTATTAGGAAAAATGCAAAAACTGGTGTTGGTGAAACGATTATAATTAATAAGGCGGATGTTCGAGAAGCTAAACGAGTTATAATTGCTCCTGCACAAAAAGGCATTCGCGTTCAAGGAGATATTAAACCAGGATTATTAGGTAGAGCTGTTGTTAAAGGCGATATTCTCGTTTTGGGCGGAGTACAGCGTCGAAGAGAATTAATGAATGATGAATTTGGAATTGATGATATTTTTAACGATTTATTTGGTGGTATGAATGCGTTAGGAGGCATGCAGCAAATTCGATTTGTTATTGCTGGCACCAATCCAAACAATCCATGTGTCATCACAGAAAACACTGAAGTTATTTTAAGCAATAAAGCCGTTGAGGTTTCAGAAGAAACAATTCCTGAAGTTACCTATGAAGATATTGGCGGTTTAACTGATGAAGTTAAAAAAATTAGGGAAATGGTTGAATTACCGTTGAAGCATCCTGAAGTTTTTGAACGACTCGGCGTAGAGCCACCAAAAGGAGTTTTGTTGTACGGACCACCTGGAACGGGGAAAACTCTTTTAGCAAAAGCAGTTGCTAATGAATCAGATGCAAATTTTATTTTACTTAATGGACCTGAGGTCATGAGTAAGTTTTATGGAGAAAGTGAGAAAAAGATTAGAGACATTTTTGAAGAGGCAGAAAAAAATGCGCCTTCTATAATTTTTATTGACGAGATAGACTCAATTGCACCTCAACGTGAAGATGTTGGTGGTGAAGTTGAACGACGAGTAGTTTCACAATTATTAACTATGATGGATGGATTGCAAAACAGAGGAAAAGTAATTGTTATTGCTGCAACGAATCGAGTTAATTCTATTGATCCTGCATTACGAAGACCTGGACGATTTGATCGAGAGCTTGAATTACGAGCCCCTGACAAACACGGACGGTTACAGATTTTGAAAATTCATACGCGAGGAATGCCGTTAACGAAAGATGTTGAACTTGAATATTTTGCTGGTGTTACGCATGGTTTTGTCGGCGCTGATTTATCTGCATTAACCAAAGAAGCAGCAATGGTTGTCCTTCGAAGATTACTGCCTAAATGGGGAGACTTAAAAGAAAATGAAGAGATTCCTGAAGCTGTCTTGAAAGAGCTCAAAGTTAAGAAAAGTGATTTTGATGAAGCGCTAAAAGTTGTTCGACCTTCTGCAATGCGAGAAATTCTGGTTGAAACGCCCAATATTGGATGGACTGATGTTGGTGGATTGGATAAAGTAAAAATGGAACTGAAAGAAGCTGTTGAATGGCCACTGAAATATCCTGAAGCTTTCACCCGATTAGGTATTCGACCTCCAAAAGGAATATTGTTGTATGGTCCGCCGGGAACAGGGAAAACTCTTTTAGCAAAAGCAGTTGCCAAAGAAAGCGAAGCAAATTTTATTCAAATAAAAGGTCCAAGCTTATTAAGCATGTGGGTAGGAAAAAGCGAAGAAGGAGTGAGAAAAATATTCGGCAGAGCGCGACAAGTTTCACCCTGCATTATTTTCTTCGATGAAATTGATGCATTAGCAGGCAAGCGTGGCTTTGATTCAGGTTCAAAGGTAACTGAACGTGTATTGAATCAAATTCTTGCTGAAATGGACGGAATTGAAGATTTATCTAATGTAATTGTTATCGGTGCAACGAATAGGCCAGATATGCTTGACAGTGCTTTGTTGAGACCCGGACGATTTGATCGAATCCTATTAGTTGGTGTTCCCGAAAAAGCTGGAAGAGAACAGATTTTATCAGTGCATACAAAAAATATGCCTATTTCTCCTACTCAAGAGGAAATTAAAAATTTAGAGAATAGATATAATAATATATCTGTTGAAATTTTATCTTCTAAACTGGCATCAGATGAACCCATCAATAATTCAGATGTAAAGAAAACCTTAGATAAGAAAAAAAGAGTTAGATTTGAAGAGCTTTCTGCCAGAGAAAAGTTGTTACATTATTTAGCTGAAGTTACCGAAGGTTACACGGGAGCAGATATTGAATCTTTCGTCCGTGAAGCTGCATTACTTGCATTAAGGGAAAATTTACAATCAAAAGAAGTAAAGATGAAGCACTTTGAGGATGCATTAAAAAAAGTTGGTCTGAGTGTAACAAAAGCTGATATGGATAGATATAGAAGAATAGAAACTGAATATTTACGATCAGCAAAAGCGGCATTAGAAACACCAACTGCTGGTGCTTATTTGGGATAATTTTACGACAGTAATGACCGGAAGAGCTTAGAAAATTTCAAGGAGTTAATTATAAAATGTGGGAAGATCAATTTTGGAATGAAATGAAGAGAATTCGACGAGCAATCGATCGGGCATTTGGCTCTGAAGATTTCCCGCGAACTGAATTCGGGAACTATAGACATGCGCGAGCCGGTTTTTTGGAAGAAGATGATTATTTTGTCATAACTGTAGAAATTCCTGGTATAAAAAAAGAAGATATTCGAATAGAAATTGGAGAAGATAACAATTTGGTTATCAAAGCACAGAAAAAGAAAGAGACTAAAAAAGAAGATGAAAAAGAAGGCAGATACTATTCCCGACAATATTCTGGTTATTATCGATCTTTTAGACTTCCAGGAGAAGCAGATTTAGAGAATTTAGATACCCAATACGAGGATGGAATTATAAAAATTACTATTCCTAAAAGGAAGGATAAGAAAAAGAAAATTATAAATGTGAAGTGATTATTTTCTAATAATTATTTAGTTATCACAATGATTTCTCCATCGTCAGTTTTCAAAAAAGTATGCTCTGCCTGAGCAACTGGCTTGTGTGATGCTTCAATCAACTGCGCGTATGATCTTATGATATGTTGATTTTCCAATTCCTTCAAAGCTAAACGTGAGAGCGGACCAAATTGTTGGAAAATTTCACGATATGAAAACGGCATGGTTTTATATTTCTTCTCGACGTATTCTAAAATTTTCCGTGCAGTTGGAGAACGTGTGCTCTTAAATTCAATAACTGAATATATGTTTCCATTATTTCCTTCGTAAATTTTACCTTCGCCATATGTTACAAACGGCTCAATTGCGTATACACCTGATTTAATAGTTTGTTTGCTATTGTTCCCATAATTGGGAATTGTTGTTCCAGCATGAACCTTGTATTTTTCAATGGAATGCCCGGATAAATTAATGACTGGAGAAAATTTATTTGACTCGATAGTTTTTTGAATTGTTAAACCAAGATCATGTAAGGTAGGATTTTTTTTTAATAATTGTAATGCATTTTCCAAAGCGTTTTCTGCTGTTTCAATGATTTTTTTATGCTCTTTTTTTTCTGTAAGGTCTATACTAATTGCATTATCTGCAATGTAACCATCTTTATGAATACCAATATCAACTTTTAATAATCCTGAAGCTATAGTTTTTTCGTCGGGCACTGGATGATAATGAGCCGCGATATCATCTATAGATAAATTTACCGGAAAAGCACATTCAACGCCACTTTCTTTTATTTTGTCCTCGATTATTTGCGCTATATCTACTAACAACATTCCTGGCTTGATTATTTTTTTTGCATATTCGCGAATTTCTTTAGAAATTTTGCCTATGTGTTTGTATTTTTCAATGTCCTGTTTGTCCATAAATAAAACTAAATATTAAAGTTTATAAATGTGCATTGCTCTTCAACCTGCGCTCTTTGGGAACATTATTTTGAATTTTTCCATCAGAGTTTTTCCCGCATCCCAGCCAGTCATTTTTATATCTTATTACTTTAAAATTTCCCTCGGTGTTAAGTGAAAGAGAGAATCCTTTCATCCATTCTTGCGCCTGATTATCATCTATTTCGATTATGTTTTTATTGATTTTATTTTTAAGAATATGAAGTGCATCGAAAGCTATCCTAAATCGGGAATCTTGTTCTCTAGCAAGATATAGCCCTATATTTTCTATCCGTAAATCTTCATCTAACTCTGCAAGCATGTGTGAACCTAATTTTCCAGTAAAAAATCTATATTTTTCTTTTCCAAATTTAAGTATTATTGGGTTGAAATCGCTTATGCCGTAATCTTCTTTTAATTTATTCAACATGTCATTTTTTTCGGCTTTTAATAAAATTTTCATGGACACAACAATTGAAAAGATTTAAAATATGTTTCGCTTTTGTATTAGTAAATATGGCTGTGCATTCATTAGGGTTACATCATTTTTTTACTAGAAAAAACTTATATAGTAGGGTAGAAAAATATCCATCGACAAAATCATTTAAAAAATTCGTAGACAGATTGGTGTACTTTGTAGCAATTATTGTGCCTTTTATTAATATACCCCAAGCTGTTAAAATTTGGTATTTTCATGATGTCGGGGGGATTTCACTTATTTCTTGGGTGGGATTTTTAATTACTTCATTTTTTTGGCTCATCTATGGGATTGCCTATAAACAAAAACCATTAATAATTATGTATACTTCTCTTACTATTATCCAGTTTTTAATAGTAATTGGTACTGTTTTATACGACTAATAAACTTTAAAATCACCGCGATATTTATAGGCTGTACAGAGATAAGATAAGAAATTTCCATTATTCCGAATTGCTCATGCAATTGCCGAATGAGCTGTTTTTTTCTGAAAATTTGAAGACGTGCATATACTTCGGAAGAACAGAACATTTAAATAAGCATTGTTTTTTTGGTAGATATGAAATTTGAAGAAGTATTTACCATAAAGAAACCGATTATCGGCATGATTCATTTAGCAGGAAAAGATAAGGCAGATAGAATGAGGAGGGCATTATATGAATTAGATCTATATGAAAAAGAAGGCGTTGATGGCGCCATAATAGAAGATTACCATGGATCTGTAGAAGACGTTTATGATGTTCTTAAAGAAAGTAATACAAAAGGATTTAAAATAATACGGGGAGTGAATGTATTATCAGATCCCTATTCATCATTTTCATTGGCACAAGAATTCGGCGCGCGATTTGTGCAATTTGACAGCGTTCAATCAGGCCATATTGATTCAAGAAAATATGATAGATTGAGGAATCAATATAAAGATATTGTTGTATTAGGCGGGGTCAGGTTTAAATATACTTCTTCAACGGGAGATTCATTAGAAGAAGACATTAACGATGGAAGAAACAGATGCGATGCAGTTGTTACAACGGGTGATGGGACAGGTATCGAAACCCCTCTTCAAAAATTAAAAGATTTTAAAAGCATATTAGAAAAATTTCCTTTCATTGTCGGAGCAGGAGTTACAAAAGAAAACGTATATCAGCAATTAATGATTGCTGATGGAGCAATCATTGGAAGTTATTTCAAAAACAGTTATACAATGAATAAAATAGACAGAGAAAGAGTAAGAAGTTTGATGGACGTTGTTAATGAAGTGAGAAATACTAGAAATAATTAGATGAGTTAATTCTGCAATCATTTTGCCACTATTGCTAAATTTCCACGGTTCGGCATATCTTAAAAATTCTTCCTCCTCTTTTTCATAATATTTTCCAGATTGTTTCTTATAAACCGGAACATGATCATCTGAATGTAAAGTATCCGCAAGACCTTCATCAAAGGACACAAAATCAGGAATTTTATGATCAAAATAAGTAGCGGTGACACCATCGTCAATTGGATAGAGTCTTCTTTCTTCAGGCGTTAATAATTCATTTATTGTTTTCATATTTTTCTGTGAAATGACATGCACCTTTATACCAGGATATCTCTCAGCATTATATTTTATTGTTTGGTGAGCAAAAGAAGTAGTATACGGTGCAACAAAATAAACATTTAATTCTTTTCCAGCTGCAGTATATGTATCTGCAAGTGGTCTAAGGAAGTAATCCGTAACCTGTGCACCCGAATAAATTGCATCGTCCGGAACAACAAACGTGTTTACACCTTCACGTATCCATCGCTCTAAATTACTGTTCTTTTTTGGAGTTGGATGCCCTGGATTAAGTTCATAGTTGAGGTCAAAATAACTCTCTTCATACGGTTTTGTTTCAAAAGAATCTTTTGACAATTCATATACCCAACGATTCGATTTATGAGGAGTTCCATATAAAACCACATAGGGACTTTCTTGATCTCGCATTGCCTTATTTAAATCATTAACAGACCTTTCTAAATTTTCCTCGAATTCACTAAAAGAAACTTTCTGCAAATTATTAAGAACTTTTTCTTTTACTGCTATTTCTTCAGGGCTACTACTCCTCACTATAGCCTGTTTATTTCTATCAAATTTTATATTAATATTTTTCCACAAGTCTAATCTTTCAGGGTCGATAGTCAGGATCTCTCGTGGAACAAGTTCTGCTCGGTCTCTTAATGTTGAAAGAGTTTTCTGCCCCCTTAAAGCACTCTCGCTGTTTGCGTCAAGCAATTCACGCATCGCAGTGTCTACGTTTTCTAAATTTATCGGTGCAATTTCACTAAATTCTCTTGGAATCTCTGATCCAACTAAAATATTTTTGCTCTTAATAAAATCTATAATCTCTCTTCTTCCTTTATAGTTGTTTAAGAATAAATCATCAATAAATTGAGGATTATGCTCGTATAAGAAGGCAGCAATATCAAGTTCAACACGATTAGAAGTTAATTCCTTAAAAGCTTCACGGCTTAGCTCACCTCTTAAAACTTTATTTGCAAGATATTCACCAAATTCCTCTGTATATGGTGAAAGAAGAATAGGTTCACCAGCACTAAATTGAGCAGAATGTAATAATTCTTCAAAAGTAATCGCATCCACTCTTCTTGCTATTTCTCTTTCTATAGGATCATCAAAGTTAGGGCCACGCATAGCGTCCTCTATCTCACCTGATTCTAAAAAGTGAGGTGACTTTTTATCCTGTATAATAAGTCCTCCTTTAGGAAGAACAGCAAAGCTATTTCCTTCTACTTTTCCAAATACTAAACTGTTTGATTTTTGATAGTCATCGATAATCTTAGTTATCGCTTTACCTCTCTCATCAGCTGAAAGAAGGGAAAGTCCTTTTATTTCTTCAGCATCAATAATCAATAGTTCTTCACTTGTAAAGATATGTACTCCTTTCCATGTCTGATCATCAAAACTGTCTGCTTGGTCAATAATATCCAATAATTCATTGCTTACCTTATCAGGATTTTTTTCATACTCACTCACCATTTTAGTAAGAGTCTCATATTTTTCCTCAAACGCTTTTTGTTTTTCAAGAGGAAGATTCTTTATTTTTTCTCTATTAAAAGTACCTATATTCTCAAGTACATCTCTTCCCTCATCTCGCAGCTGTTTTGCAATTTGTTCAGCAGCTTCTTCACTCTCAGCTCTCACAAAATATTTTACATCTCCAGCGGCATTCTCTACAATACTTAATTCTTTAATCAACCCTCCCACTTTTTCAGCTGCCTTTCTTCCATAATTTCCAAACAGCGATACAATATCATACACTCCTGCAAAATCAGGGCTGATAGCATGCAATGCATGACTAATGCTAGTCTGCGCAGCAATATCCCCTCCAATTCCTAACACCGTCGCTGTTTTAGGCGCAACATCTCCGATTGTCTTTACTGCCAAAAATTCTCCAGGAGATAACACTGTCCGCACTCCTTGTACATATTTTCCAACACCTAGTGCTTCTCCTGCTAATCCTACAGCTTTCCCCCCCAGTCCCAATAGAGCAGCACTTATCACAAAATCTGACGCTTGAATAACGCCGCTTTCGTATACATTTCTTTCAATCGATTTTCCTATTCTATCAACAATGAAAGGATTTCCTGCTTGCTCTCCGCTATAGGGTATCGTCTGAAATCCATTCCCATTTGATGCAATAAGATACAAAGCGCGATCATTTTGCAATGCATAATCTACTGCTCCGAGCGTGTACATACCTTTGTTAAATTGGCTGAAATAAGTATTTGCAGCTTCAGCTCCATATTTTTTTTCAATACTCTCAAATAATCGTCGGACTTCTTGTGGATAAGTAGTGCGAGAAGAAAAATCTATTGCATTATCTGTAACAAGAGTGCGTAATTCTTCAGGCGAAATAATTCTATCAAGGCCTTGTGCTCTTGCAACGGTAGAAAATTGTTCAAGTATGGGCGCACTATGAAACGCTTCAATATCAACGTTATTCTCGACTAAACTTCGCAATCCTTGCGCACCAACTAATCCATAATTATTTGCATCAAGAAGCGTTTGTTGTTCCCCCAGAATCTCTTGAGCGCGTCCTGAAATTTTATAATAATAAAGGGTATAAGGATGGAATAATCCATCCTGTGATTGTTCATACCACGGGTCATTTTCAGAGCCTTGTCCTAAAATTCTATTCACATCGTTAAGAATTTTTTCTGGCTCATTAGCATATAATCGCACGCGATCATTAATCAAAGAGCTTTTTATTTTGAGCAGCGATTTTTGCGCCTGTTCATTTCCTTCGCTTAACATAATTGCTCGTTGCAATTCAACCATTGCCTGCTGCGCGTTTTTCCGAGGATCTTCAGAAAATAACGTCACACCAACAAGTCGTGCAGCTTCTGATTTTACTGATGTATCAGCGGTATTCTGCATAACTTTTTCTAATTCCTGCATTGATCTATCACTACCCCCTAATTTTCCATAACTCTGTGCCAATAATAATCGCGAAGCGCCAGAAAGTTCTGGGTCATTTATTGTTTGTCCTAAAAGTTGTTGCGCTTCATTAATTTGTTTTTCCAAAACTTGATAAAGCGGAGAATCTGTACTCACCCCTTTCTGTATAACAGTGCTTCCCGAAGGAACGGCAATTTCCTCCAGATGAGCTACTTCATTATTCTTATAGAGTTCATCAATAACATAGTCTAATGAACGCGGCACATTCGACTTTATTTCATCTTTAGATATAGATAAAGGATAGCGTTTATTATCTTTCAAAACTGCAGTAACTTTTCCGTCAATAACCTCAAAATCAATAGATCCTTGAGGATAACGATTATTCCCTGTTCCAATCCATGCCTCATAACTGTATTTCGAAGGAATTCCCTTTGCATTCGCATTTTGAATGAGCATCTCCGCGAGCACATATTGCGCACGCAACTTTAATTCAGGCGTTTGTACCTGTTGAATATAATCTCTTAATTGATTGGTGTATGATTCAGTTGGCTCATTTTTTAATCGTGCGATATTCCCCTCCACAATAATTTTTTCAAATCGCAACGCATCATAATTTTTTTGGTAGTCAGGGTCGTCTTTATTAAGCTCTTTCAACTTACTTTCTATTTCAGTTACCACTGCCCGCAAATCTTTTTCTACCACTGCTCTGCCTGTCTTTGTGTCAAATAATTCATTAATCGAGGCAGAAATACGATTGTTGAATGCTGATAAAGGCAAAGAAACAGTTTTCAGATTTCCTTCATCATCAAAACTTGTTATTTCATATGATCCTTGTCGTTCTCTGATAAATCCTTTTAGTTCTCTTCCTCCCTTATCATAACTGCTAAAAGAAAAATCATCAGCAATAACAGCTCCGCTATTTTTCAAGCGCAATTTCGCCTCACCATTGTGTATTAAAACTTCATGTTTTCCATTATCAATCCTAGCATCTCCTTGCTGTACATCAAAATGACTTTTTCCAAAATAATCGAAATCAGTATAAGCATCTCCTGATAACCCTTCATAATTAAGTGTTGTTCCTTCCCGCGAATATTTTACAAATCCTTTTAGAGACATAACATTTCGCTCATCATTAAAAGAAATTGCATTCCCCTCAAAATTTTTAATTGATTCTCCATTAAGAAAAATGCTCAAGCCTCCCTGTGTTGCGCGAAATATTCCTTTGTGATAAAAAGTTCCCCCTTCTCCAAGATCAACTCTATAGGGGTTGCCGTCTTTCAGACTTATAGAAAAAGATTTTGCAGAGTCTATACCGAACGCAGGTCTATCTTGTAGCGAAATCTGTAATGCTGCTTTTTCTCCAGAAATCTTCCCTCCAAGAGGATCAAAAACTACTTTTGTTCCTGCTTGAGCAGTATAATCATAGCGATATTTATTAAAAAGAAAACCATAGGTGCCCCCTTTGGCTGACGTAAAATCTGCATAGACAATATCTTTTCCATCGCTTTTAATAATGGCATTTTTTATACCTGCAAGTTTTCTGCCGTGGATAGTCAAATCCCCTTCTCCAATCAGCTGAAATTCATTATTATTTTTTATAGTTAATTCAGAGTTTGGCTTTAAATCAATAGTATTTCCGTTAATTTCAATAGTGTTGTCAGTGTTGAAAGTGCTCTTTACTTGCACCGTTCCATCAGAATTATCCAAAATAGTATAGCCATTTTCTTCTCGATAATTATATCCTGCCTCTTGGGCATAAACTGCAATTGCTCCGCAATATATAATAAAAAAAAGTATTACTAAAAAAATTATTTTTTTCATTCTTTCACCTCTGCTGCAAAGACAAAACTGTACGACACTTCTTCTTCTATGAGCGATTGTCTATCGGTAATTACATACAGCACCGTTGTTTCGTCTATGAATAATAGTGTTACATCTACATCGAAACTCTGCAAAAAAGTCAATGATACATAATTTTTTTCCTGTATCTGCTTTTCAATAATTGTATCTGCGGTGTCATGGATTTTTCCAAGGCGTATTGGCATATTATATTCGTATGTGTTGTCAAGAACTATTGTTCGCTCTCCTTTCAACAAAGATAGAGGAAAATCAACGCGGATATTTACTGCATTTTGATTAATGGTGACTGAAGAAGATGGAGTTCCTTTTTTTATTTTTAGATTAGGGAAATTTTGTTCATTCATACAGAAAATAACAGTGGCATCAATATAATTTTCTATTTCCTTCCCTATTTGTTTCTTAGAGGGTAGAATATTTTTTTTATCTTGTAATCCATAAGCAATGACGGAAATATTCGTGACAATGCTGTTTTCAGGAAGCGTTATATATCCTCCCTGCAATCCAACAATATTTATTGAGTCTAGTGCACGCTGTTCAATGCATGCTGACATTTGCTCATATACCTCTGAAATATCATCTTGCTTATCTGGACGAGGAAGTTTTGACTGCCCAAGCAAAATAATTATGATGATAAAACCAATAAGCACAACTGCAATAGCAATAAATAAATAAACTTGGGCTTTTCTCTCCCCTCTTTTTTTCATGATATTATACTAATTTTTACATGATTAAAAAGTTTTCTAAGTCTAGAAACAATAGCTTTAAATTATCTTACTTGTTTATATTCTCGAATAGAGGAAGATATGGTTAATTCATTTGGACTGCATAAACGAAGGCCAGATAATCATAGAAAACTAAAAAAATTCTTTGATAAATTTGTTATTGCATTTTTAATTCCATTGGCACATACTTTTCATTTATTAAAAATCTGGCCGTATCGTGATGCTTCTAAAATATCAAAAATTTCATGGAGCAGCTTTATTGTTTTTTCTTTATTTTGGCCTGTTTACGGCATTATTCATAAAGAAAAGTTAATAATTATTATGTATGTTTTTCTATTTGTGATTCAGGCAATTATTGTTCTTGGAGGATTTTTGTACGGATGAAAACCCTTGATGATTTTAATTTCTATGATAAAACGATATTAGTCCGCGCAGATTTAAATTCTGAAGTAGATAAAGGCAAGCTTGTATTTTCAGAAAGAATTAAGGAATCTGCACAGACTATTTTTGAAATTAAGCGGCGAGGTGGCAAGGTTATTGTTATGGCACATCAAGGCAGAAAAGGCGAAGATGATTTTACTAATTTAAAGCAACATGCGGCGTATTTGAATTATTATGGAAAAATAAAATTTGTAGATGATGTGGTTGGGAAAAAAGCTGTAGATAATATTCGTAAAATGAAAATAGGAGAAGTAATTCTGTTAGATAACATTAGATCTATCGACGAGGAATTTAAACCTGAGAAAGGGAAAAATAATATTTTAATTAAAACATTAGTTCCTTTAGTGGATATTTATATTAATGATGCATTTTCTGTTTCTCATCGAAAGCAAACCTCAATTATTAGTTTTCCAAAATACATTCCAAGTGGAATTGGCAGATTATTCGAAAAGGAAATTAAAGCTTTAAAAAAAATTGATGTGAAAAATACACTTTTTATATTAGGTGGAGCAAAACCAGAAGATAATTTAAAGTTAATTAGAGAGCGAAATATTCTAACTTGCGGAACTTTTTGTCATTTGACATTAATAGCTAAAGGGTTTTTACTTGGTGCTCAGAATGAATATTTGAAGAAGGAGTTTAATAATTATAATGAAATGGTTGATGAAATTAAGAAAAATTTAGACGGTGTTTCAACTCCTGTTGATTTTGCGGTGGATTATAGTAATAAACGATTTGAGATAGAATTAGAAAAATTTCCTAATGAATATAGGATCTACGATATTGGTTCTTTAACTGTTTCCCAATATTCTTCTGAAATTAAAAAAGCCAAGACTATTTTTTTTAAAGGGCCATCAGGAATGTATACTGACAAACGATTTAGATTTGGAACCTATAAAATCTTGCAAGCAATATCTCGGTCAAAAGCATATTCAATTATTGCTGGCGGACATTCTAATGAAGCTCTGAAAGCATGCAGAATTAGCAAAAATAAATTTGATTATGTTAGTTTATCTGGCGGTGCACTAATTAGTTATTTGGCTGGGGAAAAGCTGCCTGGCTTGGAAGCGTTGAAAGAATAATATTTATTAACGGATAGTTCATTGTTAGATAAAAGAGTAAACATGTTTCGAAAATTTTTTGATGTAGTCACTTTTGGCAGCGGGGCTGTTGATATTTTTATTCACGGCAGTATTCCAGAAATGAATAAAAATTTGGTATTTCCCATTGGATCAAAAAACATAATTCACGAGATTCAATATCATGTTGGAGGAGGTGGGACTAACAGCGCTGTTGCTTTTTCACGTTTTGGTTATAAAACTGGATTAATTGGAAAAATCGGTAATGACTTTTTCGGCAGTAAAATTATGAAATGCATCCGCACTGAAAGAATTAAGTTTTTAGGAGAACAAAATGGTGATGAAAGTGGTGTCTCTATAATTATTACTGCTCACTCTCATGACCGAGTTATTTTAACCCACAAAGGATGCAATGATGATATATCCTTGTCTGATGTGTCTTATAAAAAAGTGAGAACAAAATGGTTATATTGTTCATCAGTCATGGGTAAGAGTTTTTCCACGCAAAAAAAAATAGCTTCCTTCTTGAAAAAAAATGGGGCCAAGATTGCATTTAATCCGAGTGAATACCTTATCAAAACTGAAAATTTGAGTGAATTATTAAAGATAAGTGATGTTATTATTTTGAACAGGGAAGAAATAGACTTGCTTATTAAAAAGCAACGGCATTATGAAAATAATTCCTATCTTGGACTAAGTCATCTTGGACCAAAAATAATAGTCATTACCGACGGCAAAAATAAAATCACTTGCTATGATTATACTAATCATAAACGATATACTTTAATGCCGCATCAAAAAAAAGTTATTGAAGCAACTGGTGCAGGTGATGGGTTTGGTTCCGGTTTTATTGCTGGATTATTGGCAGGCAAATCAGTTTTTAATTCTTTAAAACTTGGATTGGAAGAATCTGAATCCGTGTTAGGAGCCCTGGGCGCCCATAATAATTTATTAAAATTTAATCTTAAAAAACATGGACATTGATAAATCTGATTCGATAAAAATTACATTTGAAAACAAAAATAATATTAATTTGAAAAAATCTATACGAACTGATTCAAAAACAATTCTCCGTCAGGAAAAAATTTTGTTTCTTGCTTACGATCAGGGATTAGAACATGGTCCTGCGGATTTTAACGATGTCAATGTAGATCCTTTATTTATTGTTAATATTGCACAAAAGGGGAAATATTCTGGAATGGTGCTCCAAAAAGGCATTGCGGAAAAATATCGCATAGAGATTCAGAAAAGTGGCGTTCCCCTTATAATCAAATTGAATGGGAAAACCAATTTGTATCAAGGAGAACCCATTTCTCGGCAACTATGTTCAGTAAAAGAAGCAATAAAATTTGGCGCTTCAGCTGTAGGTTATACTATTTATTTAGGAAGTAAATTTGAAAATGTAATGATGCGAGAATTTGAAAAAATAGAAAAAAAAGCACACGAAAATAATATTCCCGTTATTTTGTGGGCCTATCCTCGAGGAAAAAGTATTGTTAAAAGATCAAAATCTGAATTAATGATTTACGCTGTACGTGTCGGATTAGAGTTAGGAGCTGATATTGTCAAAATAGAATATTCTGGAAACGCAAAAGATTTACCATTTGCGGTTAAAAGCGCCGGACGAACAAAAATTGTTATTTCTGGCGGGATGAAAAAACCTGAAAAGGAATTTTTGCAAGATGTAAAAGAGTTTATGAAAGCTGGATGTGCTGGCATTGCTGTTGGAAGAAATATTTGGCAGGCAAAAGATCCTTATGCACTTTCTGATAAATTGAGAAAAATAATTTTTTCATGAAGCTAAAAACTATTGCTTTTTTTGAAGTTTCTCACGATGAAGAAAAATTTTTTAAAACAAAACTTGCGCGACACAATCTAATTTTTTTTGATCAATCTCTCAAAAAAAATTCGGCATCATCAATATGTGATGCTGAAATTCTCTGCATTTTTATTTATTCTCAAATAACCCGAGAGATTTTAGATAATTTACCTAATTTAAAATATATTATCACTCGTTCCGCAGGATATGATCACATTGATCTTAAAGCATGTAAACAAAAAGGCATCCAAGTCTTAAGGGTTCCTGCTTATGGGGTAAACACTGTCGCTGAACATACTTTTGCATTATTGCTTTCTCTTTCAAGAAAAGTTCATAACAGCTATTTACGCACTAGACAAGGAGAATTTTCATTACAAAATCTGCAGGGGTTTGATCTTGCCGGAAAAACGCTTGGCATTATAGGACTGGGAAATATTGGAAAACGAGTTGCTGAAATCGGAAGATGCTTTCAGATGAAAGTTATAGCTTATGACCTATTCAAAGACAAAAAATTTGCACAACAGAAAAATATCAGCTATGTTACTCTGAGGCAATTATTTCGCTCTGCAGATGTATTAACGCTTCATTGCAATTACACTAAAAAAAATCATCATCTTATTAACAAAAAATCATTATCCTTGATGAAAAAAAATGCAGTCATCATCAATACTGCCCGCGGTAGTATTGTTGATACGCACGCGTTAGTTGAAGCAATTAGGCAGAATAAAATTGGCGGTGCTGGTTTAGACGTTTTGGAAGAGGAGTATCTTATTAAGGAAGAACCTGCCCTTTTAAAAAAACCAATTGAAAAATCTTTTCAGAATACAATAAAAAAACTGCTCGATGAAGAAAATGTAATTGTTACGCCACATAATGCCTTTAACAGTATAGAATCTTCACATAAAATAATGAATACCACAATTGAGAATGTTTTCTGTGCTATTGAAAATAAATATTGTGAGAATCGTGTATGAAACCTGTCATCATTATTAATTTTAAAACTTCTCTTCAGGGAAAAAAAACAATTGCTGCTGCGAATGCAATTTCTCGCATCTCTTCCAAGATATCTGCGCGCATAATTTTAGCAGTTCAAGCGACGGATATTTATGAAATACGGAAGAAAATCTCGAAAAAAATTTTGGTGTATTCTGAACATGCTGATTATCAAACAGTAGGAAAAAATACAGGGTTTGTTTTACCTGAAGCAGTAAAAGTTGATGGTGGGAAAGGAACATTGCTTAATCATTCAGAACACCCATTAACTTTTCCTGTTTTAAAAAAAACAGTTATCCGCTGTAAAAAATTAAAATTGCAGACAGCAATATTTGCAAAAAATCTTACTGAAGCGCAAAAAATTACTGCTTTACAGCCGGATTATTTAATTTATGAGCCTCCACACCTTGTTGGTGGAAAAAAGTCAGTATCTCTAGAACAGCCGGGAATAATTCAACAATTTGCAGAATCAATTAATAGATCTTTTTTAGTTGGTGCAGGAATTCATTCGAATAAAGATGTTTCTACCGCATTGAAGTTGGGTGCATCAGGGATTACAATCTCTTCAGCTATCGTGTTAGCAAAAGATCCTGGAAAACAATTATTAAGATTAGTTAAGTAATATTTTCAAAAGAAACATTGTCATTATTTTCTGTAATTTTTTTAATAGTCATTTCAGTCTCTTCTAATTCCTTCTTGCAGAAATTTAATAATTCTGAACCTTCTTTAAATTTGTCGACATTTTCTTTTAATGATAGCTCGCCTTTTTCTAAATCATCTATTATCTTTTCCAATTCTTTTATGGCTTGTTCAAATGTTTTGTTCATTTTTAGACTTATTAATAACTTTTGAATGTGCTATTCCATCTTTAAAAATATTAACTAACATGGTGTTTTCTTCAATATCGTCAACGCTTGAAACAATCATGTTATTTTGCATAGTTATAGAGTACCCTCGCTCTAACACTGTTAGAGGATTTAAATTAAATAACAATTGTTCACGCTGTTGAATATATTTTTTTTGAACTTCAATAAATCTTCTCATTGTTTTAACTAATTGCAGATATTTTTCATCGACATTTTGCTGATATTCCTGAATCTTATTCATAATTATTTTTTCTCTGTTTTTTTCTTCTGCTCGAATTATAATTTGTTTATTTTTTTCAATGATATTTTTCATATAGGTGTAAAATTTTTTTTGCAAAAGTTCGATTTTATTTTCATAGAGGTTTTTATCAGGTAAAGCAATTTCTGCTGCTGCCGTCGGAGTTGCTGCACGAATATCTGCAACAAAATCAGCAATTGTAAAATCGCTCTCATGACCAATACCGGTAATAATTGGAATTCTTGAGTTAAAAATCTCGCGTGCGATAAATTCGTCATTAAAGATATTTAAATCTTCAAAACTTCCTCCCCCTCGCGCAACAATAATTAAATCTACCTGAATTTTATTCAGACAACGAATCCCCTGCATTATGCTATTTTTGGCTTTTTCTCCCTGCACCAGTGTTGGTACAATATATAACTGCGAGGCTATTTTTTTCCTAAATACTTTAAGCATATCGTGTAACGCCGCTCCCTCTAAAGAAGTTATAATTCCGATAACTTGCGGAAACTCCGGTAATGATTTTTTATATTCATTTCTAAAAAGCCCTTCTTTTTCTAACGCTTCTTTTGTTTTTAAAAAGTCAGCATAAAGTTCTCCTTTTCCGGAGATGGTAATTTCTTCAGCAATAATTTGATAAGAACCTCGCTTTCTATAAATCTCTATTGAACCTCGCACCATAATTTGCATACCTTCCACGAGCCGGATATCTAATTTATCATGGATTCTGGAAAAAACTACGCAATCAATTACTGAAAAATTATCTTTTAAAGTAAAATAACAGTGACTATCTACTCTTCGCACATTTGAGACTTCTCCCTTTACCCAAATATTTTGCAAACTCTTTTCATTTTCAATTAAGTCCTTTAAAAAATTAGTCAGATCATTTACGCTAAATATATTCATAATAATAAAAATAGAAAATTGTTTATATTTTTTTAGATACTAAGCGGCAAGAGCGTCATAATTTCGGTGGATCATATACCCTGTTTTTTCTGCCGCATACTTATCTGCTAGTCGTTCGCTCTTTATTCCTACCGAATGCGCTTCTTCGTGAAAATATACAAACTTTTCTAGCTCCTGTGAGAGATTATTTGCGATGTAAATTGTATGGGTTAATGGATGGTATTGCCCTAAAACACGGCCTTCAGAAGATGATGAGAGCTGATTAGGAGATACATAAACTACATTAGCCCCACTTTTTGAATTCGTATGATTTGTTTTTGAGCCAGAAAATCTTGAAATATTTGCTATTATGTATTCTGTATAAATTTGATCTTGCCAGTTATTTTCGGCTTTAACAATATCTTCTAAGAAATTTTCCTGAGGATTGCGGAGGTCATATTTTTTCCTGAAATTAACTTCAAGAGCAATTTCATATAATTTCTTTAATGAATACATCTAGAAAACTTCCTCGTCAATTTCTCCTTGATTTTCTGCGAGAGTTTTTTGTTTTTTTTCCGGCTTCTCTGGCTTTTTTTCTGGTTTTGGCGAGGATGGCTGGGCAAGATCAGATTCAACAATGCTATCTATAAAATCTTTGAACTGCTTGAATGATTCTGCAGGAATTCGAGTTCCGGATTTTGTAAAACCGGTATATCGCTCTGATGTTGTAAATTCTCTAATAGTTAGACCAGTTTTTCCACCAAAATCATCTATGCGAATAACAATCTCGGTGTTATCATTTTTTCTTATTTTTCCTATATCTTTTTCCATAAATTTGGTATGAGAAAAGAGTTTATTAATTTTTGTGTTATTTTGTTGTTGAATGAAGGAAATAAAAATAGCTCTATATTTTTTTAAATGTGGGAGATAATTAATTATGTGTAAAAAATAATCACAAAAAGCAGTAAGGCAGAGAAACAGTTTATTTCACATATGAATGAAAAAATAAAAGAAAAATTGGAATTACTCAAAGAAAATCCGAGAAAACATTTAGAGGCTCATCCTCTGTATGGAAAATTGAAAGGTCTGTGGAGCTGTTGGTTTGGTGCAAATATACGAATGGTATACAAATTAGATGATGTGAATAAATTAATTATTATATCTGCGGTAGGTTCCCATAACCTATATCGATAGAAAATCAATAGGTTATTTCCCAGCCTTTGATACCTTTTGCCTCTGCTTCTTCACTTTCTTTAATAGCTTCCATCATCTTTACATTTCTTAATATCCCTATTTCCTCTAACAGTGCTTCATATTCTTTCTTGGGTATCTGTATTATTTCTTCTTCCATATTTTATGTATATCCTCATAGTTTATTAAGATTTTGGTGAAGATATGGATATAAAATAAAGAGAAAAGGATAAAAAATC
>JAGVXM010000050.1 GCA_018303785.1 Candidatus Pacearchaeota archaeon | reverse complement strand
AATGAAACAACAACTTTATTAGTTATTGTTCGTAATTCCGAATCTATTTTAAACTATGAACGATATGCGTTCAATTATGCTATTAAACTTGATGAGAGAAATGATGTATAAAAAAATTGTTTTTTTAATTTCGATAATTTTATTGTTAGGATTAATCATCTCTCAAAGTTATCAAGAATTAATAGATCAAAAAAAAGATTTTTCTGTTTCTGAAAATTCAGAGATTGACATTAATGGGAAAAAATATGTTGTGATTGAAGGAGCTGAAGTTAGGTTCAATGAAAAAGGATTTCAGTTTTCGGTCTCTCGAGAAGGTACAATTATAATTGATGGGAATGATTTTTTTATTGTGGGAAGTGAAGATAAGCCGGCACAGTTTATTTTTGATACTGAAGGGAAATTAACGACGGGGACTACATTTACGACTAAGGAAGGAGCATTTACTTTACGGGGATATTCACTTCCACTTCCTGAGAATTCTGAAGTGGAATATCTCAAATATACAATTTCTATTAATGTTCCCCCAAATACTGAGATTAATCCTTCTATTTCTGATCCTAAAAAAACTGAGGGCATTTTAGAAATAAAAACGAAAGAGAAAGGATTTTTAAAAATTACTGGAGGAAATTTCCAAGTCATCGACGCTGAAAATAATCCCAAAGAAACAAACCTTTACTTTGCTAATGATAATGGAAAATTGCGCGTATATTTTACCGATAAAACTGCTGCATTCATGAATGATAAAGGAGAGATTGATTTTACTATCGTAAATCCGAATCATGGGACACAAAATCCGGAGATAGATTTGGTTTTTGATGATAGGATTAGTTATTCAAAGCCTTATGTACTTGCTACAAAAACTAGAATAGGTTCATTTGCAAGAAAAGGGAATGGTCCCATTATTTCCATCGGTCCGGGCAATAGAATTGATTTAGGGGGTAATTTAGAAGGAGGAAATGATCTGTCTCAAGATAGAACGGTTTTTTTTCAAGGAAGGAATGGTTTTGTAATATTAAATAGAGGAGAAACAGATAAGATTCCAACACTCCAAATGAAAGGAGATAGTTTGTATAATCCTGATCGAGAAAGTTTTTATATTGGTAAGGTAAAATCAGGAAGTAAATTATATCATAAACCAGGATCTTTAATAGAAGGAGTGAATCACGGAGAAGGAACGGTTGCATTAAGGGTTTTAGCATATGATGATAAAGGGAAGAAAACTCCTCATGAACTATATGTAAATAATGAAAATGAATATAGGATTTTTAGCGAAGATACAGCGAAAAAATTAATGGATCCATTTTCATATATAATTGAAGAGGTTACAAATAGGGCTGAAAAAATTTTCTCTCCAGGAGTTGCTATAAATCAACTAAGTCAGGAACGAAAACAGCAATTAATTCAATTAGGGAATGAAGATAGAAAAGATCTAATAAAAAACTATCTGAAACCAGGAGGAATTGCGGCCTTAGAAAAAAGATTGGATGAATTATATCATGATGTTCTGGGCAATAGTGCAGTGAGTGCAAGTGTTCAGGTGTTAACTAAAGAAAAAAATAGTTTAGGTTCAGGGACTATTGTTGGTTATAATGAAGGGAAGGTGTATGTTTTAACTGCTGCACATGTCGTGAATGAAGAGGAAGATCAAGAAAATATAGAAATTTATTTACAATCTTTGCAAGATCCGGGAAAATCTACTAAATTAGATAAGGAACCGGGAATTCCTGGAAAAATTGTTGCATATTCTGAACGATTAGGTGTTAAAGGACTTATTGCAGAAAATCTTGATAAAAGAGATCTTGCATTATTAGAATTGACGCCTGATTCGTTTCAAATGGAAGAACTCAAAAGAAGAGGATATGTCCAAATTGCTCCTCCTGAATTTGGGGTAAATGAAGGAGATCGGGCAGTTTTTGTTGGCTGTCCACAAGGAAATTTTTATGTGCGTGGATGCCGAATAACAGAAATTATGGACATAATAGGAACTGATACCCTCGAAATAAATTCAGAACCATATAAAGGTCAAAGCGGCGGAGGATTATTTATGGATGGAAAATTAATTGGAGTGGTTCAATCTGGAAGACCTGCATCAACAAAGTATCCCAATGAAATTGGAGGTTTCGCGAATCTTGAATCCATCCACAAATTTTTAGATGAGAACGGCTATTCATTTTTGTATAAATTTATAATCTTTATTTTATTTAGAAAGTCATGAAAAAGAGCGTGAATAGAAGTAAATTTAATTCGAAGAAAAAAGCGATCTCGCGCTTTGAAAACTATAGTATTTCATTTTTCCCATTTTCAAAACGCTCGATCTCGCGTTTTGATTCTGAATTAATTAAATTCATCCCAGAATCCAAACGCTCGCAACAAATTCTTGGGATGTCCTTTGGAGTTATTTTCTCTATAATATTAATTGTTTTTTTTATCATAATAGCAATCATTGTAATCAATAGTTTCTTGAAAGCTGGGGATTGTGCAAAAATCGGATTATTTGTCGATAAATTTAAAGCAGATATTAAAAGCACTTGGAATTCCCAGGAAGACAAGCACGTTTTTACGACTTCGATTCCAGGAAAAATTGAATATGTATGCATTGCGGATTTGGTTAAACCGATAAAAGGATCATATTCAGATATTGGAAATGAGATTTCAATTTTCGAAGGGAAAGAAGCTAATTTATTTTTTTATCCTTCGGCTAATTCTTGCGAGATTCCTTATCACAATATTCCTCACCTTGATGTAGATGCAATCACCAATAACATGAATCCTTATTGCATTGCAGTTGATGACGGGAAAATCAGAATAACCATTGAAAAAGATTTATCTGATGCTTTGGTATTTGTGAAGGCATAAAATGAAAAGGGCAAATAAAAAAGGAATAGAGATGACTTTCAATTGGATTTTTGCTATACTTGCCGGAGGTTTC
Source organism: Candidatus Pacearchaeota archaeon (assembly GCA_018303785.1). GTDB lineage: Archaea > Nanobdellota > Nanobdellia > Pacearchaeales > GW2011-AR1 > ARS1285. Next base: position 2,549 of record JAGVXM010000050.1, on the reverse strand, counting down.
ATATTATTTTTAGCCATTTATGGTGCATCAAAATTAATTAGAACTGGAGAGCAAACAGTATATACAGAAACTGCAGCAACACTTACTTCTTTATTTGATCCACTAGAAACTGGATTGGCTTCTGGTAAAGCATCTGAAATTTCATTTAAGAAAAAGTCAAAAGTGTATTTCACCTGCCAGGAATTATATGAACCATTCGGAAGACACACGATTTCATTTACCGAACAAACGTTTGGTGACACGTATGGAGAAAAAGGACAAGAAATAAGTGTTAAAGACAAATATATTTTTTCTGAAAATGTTATTGAAGGGAAAACTTTTTATTATTTTACAAAACCATATTTCATGAGTTACAAAGTTGCAGATTTGTTAATGATGTATTCTGATGAACAGGTCTTTTGTTTGTATAACGCACCAGAAGATGTTCAGGACACGCTAGAAGGATTAAACTTAAAAAATATTTATTTTCCGAATAGCACGACTTCGTGTCAGGGAACTCGTGTGTGTTTTGCCGGAGGAAGAAACTGCGATATAACAGTAGCAAATGACTATGTGTTAAAACAAGGGAAAAAACTTTATTATACGGATGATTTATTGTATGCTGCAGTTTTTTCTTCGCCGGAAATGTATGAATGCAATATTCAGAGGATAAAGAAACGATTTGATTCTTTAGGATCTATTTACTTGGAAAAGATTAAAATTTTGGAGAGAGAAAATTGTCAACCCACTCTTGGATCAGAATTGTCAATTGCAATCGGAACAAATATACAATCTTCCAAAGATCTTTTAATATTATTTGAACAAATAGACAATTTTGATTCTATCAATCAAAGGGCAAAGGATGGATGTAAACTTTATTACAATACATAAAATGAAAAAAACAAAAAAAGGTGACTTGAAAATTCAGGTCCTAAAAAATCCTGCTGGATTTTTGGGACTTTCATCTTCAAAATTAGCTGATCTGAAGATTCAAGCACCGACAAATCTTAGATTTCTCGGGGCCTCAATTTTCAACAAGAAAGGCGACCTAAAAATTCAGGAAATGGCATTCATGCTATTAGGTGTATTCTTATTTTTTATTTTAGTTGGATTATTTGTTTTATCAATTGCTTATTCAAATATTAGAGATGAAGCAACTCGTATTGCTGAAGAAAGAACTTTATCTGCAGTAACAAGTATTTCTGATTCTCCTGAACTAAGCTGTGTTGCATCAAAATCAAATTGTATCGACGGAGATAAGTTAGTAGGAATGTTAAATAAAACAAGCTATCAGCAATTTTGGCCGTTCAGCAGTTTAAAAGTTATCAAGTATAGCGGATTTGGAAAAAAGGAGAAAGAATTAATTACTTGTACATTTGCGAATTATCCGGATTGTGATGTTTTGGTTGTTTATGATAAAAAAGTTTCGAATGAAAGAACTATTGGAAGTTTTATTGCATTTTGTAGAAAAGAATTTGAGAACGGATATACTTATGATAAATGCGAGGTTGGCAGAATACTTGCAGGGACGGAATTAAAAAATGCTGGATAGAAAATTGAGAAAAGGTCAACACGAGATTGTGGGGTTTGTTTTAATTGTGTTACTTGTAAGCGTTATAGGAGTTGTATTTTTGTCTATTGCATTAAACAAAGGATCTGCTATTGAACCTCGCAGTGCAGAGATTTCAAATTTTCTTAGTTCAATGATGTACACTACAACTGATTGTGCAATAAACTATGTACCACAATATCGGGATATGCAGGATTTAATAAAAGAATGCTATAAAGATAGTTTAGGAAATAAGAGGAGTTGTCTCGACGGAAGAAATGTTTGCAAGGTTTTAGAAGAAAATCTAATTAATTTAATTGATAAGAGTATGCCTGTTGGAGAAGAAGCAGTGCAGAAAGCGTATAATTTTGCAGCATTTTATTCTTCAAGACAGGAAACTATTCCTGATGAGAGTATCATAAATCTAAATAAGGGAAGTTTTAAAAATTGCAGTTCTGTTGCTGGAAGCGGTCACTCTTTACCTGTCAGTTCATTGGGTGGTGGAACTATTGATGTTAAATTAAGTATCTGTAAAAATTAAGAGATAATTTTTTCGCGATTAGAAAAGTTTATATAAAATATTTTCTTGAATTATTAGTAAAAAGAGCGTAACGATGATACATTTTAGTAAAAAACAATACCTACTAGGAGTTTTTTTTGTCTATGCATTTTTTTTATTTTTGAATATTATTGCTGCCACGGAAAATTATACCATCGATATTTATTTTACCGTGCCCAATACTATTTATCAAACAAATGAACGCATTGAAATAAAGGGTTATGTTTTCTTGGCAAATTATTCAAGCAATGGATCGCTCATTTCTGATTCTTTGGGTTTTTCCAATGGTTTGGTTAATCTCACCATCATGAATACGAACGGCACGTTTCATTCTAACTATACCTTTACAACTGATTCTAATGGAACCTTTTATTCCAAAAGCGCCTATTATCCCAGTGCAACAGAAATAAATGCGTCAAGTATTTCTAGTTATTATAATCTTCGGGCAGAGTATAAAGATCC
>JAGVXM010000028.1 GCA_018303785.1 Candidatus Pacearchaeota archaeon | reverse complement strand
TGAATTTCAAAAATTTTGTGAGGAGAATGCTTATGTATCTTCTAAGAAAATCGAACTTTTATTAAAAGAGGTAATGAAAAATGAGAAAAAATAATTTTTTGTTAATTTTTTATATTCTTTTAATTGTATTTAGTATTAACAGTGTTTATTCTGTTGTTTTACTTTCAGATGATTTTGAAGATGGAGATTTAGCTGGATGGTCTATTACGACTCAAGCGGGTGCGAATGCATGGTCTAATTCAAATACTGATCCTCAGTCAGGAACGCGTCATGCGAACGCTCAACCTCAGTCTACTACTGAACCTGCAACAGTTATGGAAGATACTCTAAGCACAGTAGGTTATAACAATATTAGCATCACTTATTATCGAAAGTTAATATCCATAGATGCTGCTGATGAATTTGAAGTTGAATATAATTATGGAGCTGGATGGACTATTTTAGAAGAAACCGGTGGAGGAACTGCAGATGATTCGTCTTATGTTTTCAAGAATTTTTCGCTTCCAGGCTCTGCGAGTAATAATTCCAATCTTCAGTTTAAAATTGAATGTACGGCCGGAGCAGTAAGTGAGCATTGTCGTGTTGATAATTTTGTCATTTATGGAGAAGAAATTCCTGCTTCAGATTCAACTCCTCCCAATGTCACGATTAATTCTCCTTCAAATCAAAGTTATGCAACTACTTCATTTATTTTTAATGTGACTGCTGTTGATAATCTTGGCATGACAAATTGTTCATATTCCCTGAATAATGGAGCAACAAATTATTCTATGAAAAATTTAACTACGTCGCCAAATCAATGGAATGCAAGCAATTCGACAGTAAATCAAGGATCAGCAACTGTTAGATTTTATTGTTATGATATTAATTCTAATTTGAATAATTCTGAATCGATTACTTTTTTTGTTGATTCTATAACTCCTACTGCGACTATAGTTACGCCTGCAAATAGAACTAATTCTACAAATATAAACTTGAATATCAATTATACTCGCAATGATACCAATCTTGGATCTTGTTGGTACAGTAATGATACGTATTCCGTTAATCGAAGCTTGGGGAACGTGGTAGCATGCGGAAATTTGACGAATATCACTTGGAGTGAAGGATTACATAATGTAACTATATATTCGAATGATAGCGTCGGGAATTTAGCATTTTCATCAGTAACTTTTACTATTGATTCTGTGAATCCAGGAATTAATTTTTCATCTGGTACTTTACTATCTGGAGTAAATCAATCTTCTACAAGTATTTTTGTAAATGTTTCAGTAACTGAAATAAATGAGCAGGCAATTGTATTTAATTTATTTTTTACAAATGGAACTTTGGTTAACAAGAGTCAATTTACGAATCCTCAACGTACTATAAACTGGACAAATTTAATTGATGAAGATTATCATTTTAATGTTACTGTTAATGATACATTTGGGAATAGCAATGTAACTCAAACGAGATCAGTGACTATTGATACTCTTAATCCGGAAATCAATTATACCCCTTCGAGTACGATATCGGGAAATCAGTCACTCACGCAGATTTTTGTAAACGTTTCCGTTACTGAACTCAATGAACAGGCAATTGTCTTTCGATTATTTTATTCCAATGGAAGTTTAATCAATACGAGTACATTTTTGAATAAGCAACGTACACTGAACTTTACAGGATTAGAAGATGGAACGTATGTGGTTAATGTAAGCGTTAATGATAGTGCGGGAAATAAAAATGTGACGGAAACGAGGAGCTTTAGTATTGATACAACATCTCCTTCTGCAAGTTTTGCTTCGCCATCTGAGACTAATGGAACGCGTGTGCGACAAGACTTTATTGAAATAAATGTCAGCGCGAATGACTCGGGATCTGGATTACAAGCTATAGCCATTCGATTATTTAATTCTTCTCATGGTGAGATTAATTCATCACTATCTGTTTCATCCCCTCTGTATGTCAACTTTTCAGGATTGTCTGATGGCATCTATTTTTTTAACGCGACAATTAATGATAGTTTGAATAATGTTTTTTTGTTGGGCAGTATTACTGTAACTTTAGATTTAACGAAACCACGCGTTAGCATTGATTTCCCGGGCAATCGCAGTTATTCGCAATCAAGTATTATGATTAATACAAGTTTGAACGAAGAAGGCAGTTGTTTGTACAGCCTTACCTCCGGATTATTTAATTACAGCATGACTGCAAACAGTTCCTCAACGGGATTCAGTGCGACAAATACTTCAATTAATGATGGCTCTTTTCGTGTCTATGCTTATTGCAATGATAGTGTGGGCAATGAAAATCATACTGAAAATAAAGATTTTGTTATTGACACAACTGTACCGTCGATTTCATACAATGAGGAAATTTCTGATTCTGGCAATCAATCTGCAGCAAGCATTTTCGTCAATGTTTCTGTTACTGAAACAAACGAACAGACAATTGTATTTTCTTTATTTTATACGAATGGCACGTTGGTTAATCGAAGCCAGTTTTCAGCAGGAACAAGAACGATTAACTGGACTGGATTAAATGATGAGGATTATCATTTTAATGTTACGGTGAATGATAGTGCGGGTAATAAGAATACTTCAATTCGACTGACGGTCACGGTAGATAGTACTAAACCCCGTGTCCCTATGAATAATTCTAATTCATCTAGTAATAGTTTAGATGTAAATTTTACCAGAAGTGATCCGAATCTTGGCAGTTGTTGGTACTCCAATGACAGTTTAAGCGTTAATGTTAGTCTGTCTAACTGTAACAATATTACTTCTGTAATTTGGAGCGAGGGATCTCATACAGTTGTAATATATGTAAATGATAGTGCAGGTAATGAGAATGAAACGCGCATTTCTTTTACAATAGATTCTACATTGCCTACTGTTACAATTATTCATCCAAGTAATGGTTCTACGCGGGGAACAAATCAAAGTTTGAGTTTGAACTTCTCAATTTCTGAAAATAATTTGCTTAATTGCTGGTATTCTGTCAACGGAGGAACTAATATATCATTACCTGCTTGTGTGAATTCAACTTTTAATGTTTCAGGTGACGGGAATCATCAGGTTATAGTTTATGTAAATGATAGTGTTGGTCAGGTTGGACAAACGACTGTTTCATTTACGGTAACTATAGGAGCGCCTACAATTATTTTGCATAGTCCAGTGAATAGTTTTGTAAATTCATCGAGTGTTGTTTTTAATTACACTCCGAGTGATCCTGAATTAGCACGCTGTGAATTGTGGGGAAATTTTGATGGAACGTTTAAGCTTAATCAAACTAATTTAAATTCTACAAATAATGCGATCAATAGTTTTTTATTGAACTTAACGGATGGAACATATCTATGGAACATCCGCTGTAATGATAGTTTTGGAAATGATGCTTTCGATGGCAATAAAACATTTTATGTTGATACTATCAAACCCTCTATTTCGCTAACTGAACCGACGGGAACAAAAACAAATCGAAGTAATATCTCTCTCACTTATTCAACGAATGATACGTGGAATATTAGCTGCGTATACAATGTTTATCGAGGAGTTAATGTTGAAATAGCGAATACCAGTGTTGATTGTCATGCGAATTCAACAACGTTTAATGTTACTATCAATGCTGATTTTATATTGAATTTTTATGTGAATGACAGTGCCGGCAATGTAAATTCTTCGAGCATTAGTTTTACTGTTTCCACATCTTCAGATTCTGGATCTGGCGGTGGTTCTGGCGGAGGTGGTGGGGGAGGAGGAGGTGGAATTTCTGGTGGTTCTGGCGGCGGAGGTTCAGTTGTCAAGAAAGCTGCACGATTTAATGCAAGTGAAATCGGTGAAATTATTTCATACCCTGGTGATAAAAAAACCCTGTCAGTTGAATTAAAAAATACCGGCACTGTTTTTTTAAATAATTGCAGATTAATTTTTTCAGGAAATATAAGCTCCTGGATTTATTCTGATGAAATCAAGGGAATTGCTCCTGGTGAAAATGCTCTTTTTATTTTTGATGTTAACGTTCCTGAAGGCATAGATGAAAATAAATATGAAGGATTTTTGGAAATGAAATGTGATGAGTACTCTGAAATTCAAGGTATTGAAATTACCATTCCATCTAGTGCTAAAAATATTCATATTAAGGAAATAAAACAGCATAAGAAAAATTTGAACGTTAGCTATGATTTTGACTATACTCCTGTTGCGGGTAATGATGTTTCGATTGATATTTGGTTGGTCGATCAAGACGGAAAGGAGGTACTTCGCGAAACTGATACATTTTCAGTTGTAAAGGATGAACGTAAAGTAAGAAAAGTTAATCTTAAATTGCCTAAAGATATGGTCGGTGTTTACACGATTTATCTTGCATTATCTTCAGAGCCTGAAAGTTTTGTGAAACAGACGGTTGTAATTGGAAAATCAGCAGGACTTGGATTGGTTATTTTTGGCGATGATCGTGCAAAAGCAATCAGTTATATTATTTTCGTTTTAGTTATTCTAGTGGGAATCGTGTGGATATTGAGAAGCGTGATGCTTGCGAAAACTCAGCCAAAAACAACCATCAAAAAAGGAATGTTTCATTAGGTTTATATATTAATTTTTTTTGGTTTTATGAGAGCTAATTTATGTTAGTATGCCCTTGTAGCTCAGCTGGATAGAGCGACTGCCTTCTAAGCAGTAGGTCGCAGGTTCAAGTCCTGCCAAGGGCGTTTATGTTTTTTTGGAAATGAGATACTTTAAAAAAAAGATATTCTATATTTAATTATGAAAACTTTTTCACGTGATGGTAGAGTGCCAATAGAAAAATTATATCGTTCTTATTTTGGTTTTGATTCTTCTTTGTGGAAAAATAGTGTTATTTATCAGCAAAAAATTAAATATAAACATAGACCGCTTTCGTTTGATATAATGGGATTTACAACTAAGAGAAAAGGTCTTGCACTATGGATTATTGCAGGAGTGCATGGTGAAGAACCTGCAGGTCCCAATGCATTATCGACCTCGGTTCATTATTTTAATAACCTCGGCAAAAAGTTACCTATGGTAATTATTCCGTTAGCGAATCCTAGCGGATATTTTAGAGATTGGCGTTACGTGAATACACGACGGGCGCGCAGAAATTTTGACACGCATAGTGTTGGAGATGCTGAGCATATTATTTTAAGAAATGGAAAACCCCTTCGAGAAAAAGCTGTTTGTAACGAAGCTGATACTCTTACTCGTTTTTTGATCAAGAGTTCTAAAACTCATCCGCCAATTTTGATATTAAACTTTCATGAAGATGAGAGTTTGAGAAAACTATATTTATATTCTCAAGGAATTTTAGGAATTAAAGATCCTATTGCTAATGATATTGTGCATATGCTTAAACGGCGAGGGTTTATTTTTTATGAGAAAGGTATGACTCGATTTAATCAACCGATTGTTAATGGAATTATAGGAAATGTTGGTGATGGCTCAATAGATGAAATGATGTCTTCTGGAAAAATTTTTTTTGATGGGAATATTGTTAATAAACCTAAAACTAAGAGTATTGTTGTTATTGAAACTTCAACTAATCTTCCATTAAAAACAAGGGTTCAAGCTCATCGTGAAATTATGAAAAGGTCAGAAATTTTTTTTAATACTGCACGAAAAATTCTAAGTAATTAATTTGACTATAAGTTTAAAAATGAATATATCATAGTTTTTTTGTGCAGGGATCGCATAGTGGTAGTGCGCGGGACTGCAGATCCCGTTTCCCCGGGTTCGATTCCCGGTCCCTGCTTGAAAAAGGAATTGAGCGATGTGAAAATTCCTTGCAGGGGACGGTACTAAAAATCCGCAGATTTTTTCAACCGGTCCCTGCTTTTAAAAATGTTTATAAACCAATTTTCTTTTCGTTAATAAAAGAGATGAAGGAAAAGTTTTTTTATACGATAGTAGGCATTACCTTCGCGTTAGTGGGATTTTTACATTTGCTTCGCGCATTTTTGGAATGGGAAGTTTTAATCAATCAATATATTATTCCAATTTGGGTGTCCTATATAATTGGATTATTCGCTGTATTTTTATCTTATAAGGCGTGTATATTATGCGGAAATTTCAAAACTCGAAAAAAGCATAAAAAATAATTAACTATTCTCACAAAATCTTTAAATAAGAATTGACAATACATTAGGTATGTTTATCGCCAAAAAAACCATAAATGGACAAGATTATTATTATTTACAAAAATCGGTTAGACAAGGTACTCAGGTAAAAAGCGAATATATTGCTTACTTGGGAAAGGATAAAGCTGAAGCTGAAATGAAGGCAGAGGAAATCAAAAAACAAATGGATAATAATCCTGGAGAAAATAATTTTAAAAATAATGTTGTTCAGAAAAAAATTTCTATTGATGAATTAGCGCAATTTTGCAAACGAAAGGGATTTGTGTATCCATCGGGAGAAATTTATGGAGGTTTAGGAGGTTTTTGGGATTTTGGTCATTTGGGTGTTGAGTTATTAAATAATTTGAAAAAAGAATGGTGGAAATTTCATGTGCAACAGCGAGATGATATTGTTGGAATAGATGGAGCTATAATTACGAATCCAAAAGTATGGGAAGCAAGCGGTCATGTCTCGAGCTTTGTTGATGTAGCTGTTGTTTGTAAGAAATGTAATTATAAAACTAAAATAGATAAATTTGAGGTAGGTAAGAAGGTATGTGATAAATGTGGTGGAGAGTATTTGAACAAAGGGGAATTTAACCCGATGTTCACGACGCACATTGGTCCAATAAAAGAAGATTCGATAAAAGCTTACTTAAGACCTGAAACTGCTCAACTTATTTTTGCCGATTTTAAATTAATTCAGGAAAATGCGAGAATGCAATTGCCTTTTGGAGTTGCGCAAATTGGAAAATCATTTAGAAATGAGATATCTCCTCGGGAATTTTTATTTCGATGCCGAGAATTTGAACAAATGGAAATAGAATATTTTATTGCTCCGGAAATGAAATGTCCGTATATGGGGGAGGTAAAGGCAATTGATATACTGATTTTCGATGAGTCTATGCAAAAAAATAATAGAGAGCCTGAATTTATGAATTTACATGAAGCGTGGGAGAAAGGAATCATTAAAACAGATTGGCATGCATATTGGATTGCTAAAGAATATGAATGGTTTATTTCACTTGGTGCTAACCCTTTAAATTTCAGAGCACGACAACATACTTCTGAAGAGAAAAGTCATTATGCGATGGATACGTGGGATTTAGAATATTTATTTCCTATGGGATGGAGGGAATTGCAGGGATTTGCCAATCGAGGCGATTATGATTTAAAACAGCACCAACAGGTTTCAAAACAAAGTATGGAAATTGATTTTAATGGAAAGAAAGTTTTGCCTCATGTAGTTTGTGAACCGAGCTTAGGCGTTGGACGTGCTTTATGTGTTTTTATGTTTGATAGTTATCATTTTGATGAAGATAGACAAAATACAATTTTGAAATTGCATCCTTTGCTTGCTCCATATAAAGCTGCGGTTTTTCCAATTATCAAGCAACTTGAATATGAAAAAATTGCACAAGATGTTTTAAAAGATTTGCGAAAAGAATTTTCAGTTTTGTATGATAAATCCGGAAGCATAGGAAGAAGATATGCCCGTAATGATGAGATTGGAACACCATATTGCATTACTATCGACGATAAATCGCCACAGGAAAATGATGTAACGATTCGAGATAGGGATACAACTCAACAGATAAGAGTTAAGTTAAAAGATCTTAGAGATATATTGCGGAAATTGATTAATAAAGAAATTGCTTTTGAGAAAGCTGGAAAAAAAGTTGAAACACGGATGAAGGAAGTTACGGAAAATTAATAAAACATATTATTCTATTTTACTTATGAATTATTTAGAGCAGTTTTTAAGAATTGTTAACCAAGATGATTACAACACGATTGAATCTCGAAAAAATCTTGCCTCTTTAGTTAGAATCGCTCTTGATAATATCGCACAAATGGATCGTCGCGAAGTTTATTCATATTGTTCGAGCTGTCAGCTTTTTATTGCAGGAGAGTTGCCATCTCGTGCAATTAAACCTAAAACTAATTCAATTTTGAATCCGAAAGGTATTGAATATTATTTTCCAATATGTGAATCTTATGTTTTTGAGAGAAATTATTCTTCTAAAAAATAAAAAAATGTCGTCGATAAATTTTTAAATTATTTTATAAAAGATAAGTATTTATATTATATTTACTTTTATTTATTACAATTGTAAGGAGTTCTGTACTAATGGCCAAGAAAAAAGCTGCTGCGAAAAAAAAGAAAAAAAGATAATTTTCTTTTTTCTTAATTTTTTTATTTTTATTTATATTTTAAATTACTAATTTTTATAGATTAATTTTTGGGAAGTTTATTTGTTTCGCCCATATCTCAATAATTCAAAAAATTATGAACCCCACAAAAATTTTTTTTGAGAAGTCCATCAACGAGATATCCCTATAGAAAATATTTCAAATTTTCTAAGACTCCATCACTTACGTGATGGACCTGCCGAGAATGAGAATTTTTTTGCGATATCGGATGCTAAACCAAAAATGGAGGGACATACGTTGATTATATCTAAAAATCATTATGAAAATATGCTTGATATGCCGGCAAGTTTGGGGAATGAATTGTTGGATATGGTAAAAAAAATCTCAGTTAAATTAATTGATACTAAAAAAGGTGAAGGCGTTAATGTGATTTCAAATGTTGGCAGTTCTGCTGGACAAGTTGTTCATCACATTCATGTACATGTTATTCCTCGAAAAAAAGGAGATGGATTGAGGGGAATTGCATAATGTTATCTAAAGAATATATTGAAAAAGTTGGGAGATTGATGTATCAAACTGGAGGGTATCCTGTTGGAGCATATGATATCTCACAAGAATATCGATCTGCTGAAAACGAGCCTAGTGTTTTTACTTCTTCAGAGAATTCTTTGAAAGAAAAATCTGTGAAATTACGTTTAGAATATTTTGTAGATGCTGAAACTGGCGATGTGCGAATTGTTCAGAAATAATTATTTAATATCTCCAATCATCTTTGCGACATATTTCATGTTAGCATTAAGAATGAAATCGAGATGTAATCCCACTAAAACTCCTAAGACTGTAGTGCTTGCATAATTATTATCTGTAAATGGAGCAATTAATAATCCTCCAGCTGCTCCTAAGACAGAACCTCTCATCAATGATTTTGCAATATTATTTGCTATATCTCCAACATCTTTGTAATTAAACTCTCTTTTGTTTTGAAATGTTTCTTTTATTTCTTTATAATCGTTTATTGGGCTGAAATAATTTGTGAGGGTTTCTAATTTCATCATTATTTTAGCTGAATAATCTATATAAGTTTTATGAATTAAAAGAACGGGAGGTTTTTTAAATGCTGACTTATAGTATACTCTATGAAAAATAAGTTTTACAAGAAAAAATTTAGCCCTAAAAAGTTTGAAAAAGAGAATAGATTTCAACCTGCTGAGCAAATGACTATCGGTGAAATACTTAGTAATCCTCAATTGGATCGAGCAATTGTAGATGGGATTATCGAGAAAATAGCCCAGACAAAAGGACCGACTATTTTCGTTATTGCTGATGGAACTAGAAGTTTATCATTAAAAGGCTTTCAGAAACCTGGAGAACGTGCATACCCTGAAATTAATGAAGGAGATAGTGTTCGTGCAGTTGTTGAGATTGGTGAATTTAAAGGCGAAACAGAAGGGGAAATCAAGAAAATTACTATTTTATCTGATGAAGAAAAGAAATTGATGCAGAAAAGAATTGATGATGAAATTATAAAGAGGGCGAAAGTTGATGAGATTCCTTTTTTAGTAGAAAGTCCGATTTTAAATAAACTCCGAATTCTTTTTATCAAGGCAGCACGGGAGATTAAATTAGCTGTATTGCAGCATAGACCTATTATTGTTCGTCATCATAATGATACAGATGGTTATAGTGCTGGTTACGCTTTGGAACGTGCTATATTACCTTTAATTGAGAAAGAACAAAGTTCTGATAAAGCAGGATGGGAATTTTTCCAGCGAGCTCCTTGTTCAGCGCCGTTTTATGAAATTGATGATTCTATTAGAGATACAGCAATCTCTTTGCGTAATGTCGCTAAATTTTCTAATAAAATGCCTTTAGTTATTATTGCGGATAATGGCTCATCACCTGAAGATCTTTTGGCGATTAAGCAAGGCAAGGTTCACGGTATGGAGTTTATAGTCATAGATCATCATTACTCGAGTGAAGATGTAATTACTGCCGAGGTTTTGACACATATTAATCCATTTTTAGTTGGTGAAGACGGCGCCAAATTTTCTGCGGGTATGTTGTGTACTGAATTAGCTCGATTAATTAACCTTGTCCCAAATATTGAGCAAATACCTGCTATGGCTGGTTTATCTGATCGTATCGAGATTGCTAATCCTAAAATTATTGAAGATTATTTAAACATCGCAAAAAAAGAAGGATATTCTAAAGAATTGTTAATGGATATTTCTACTGTTATTAATTTTGTTTCATCAAAAATTAGATTTATGGAAGCTCGTGAGTACATGGAAGTTATTTTTGGCGAGCCTCGCGAACAGCAGAAAAAGTTGGTGGGATTAATGGCCCCGTATATTCGAAGATTAGAAGAAAAGGGATTGACTATTGCAAAAGCGAATGCATCATCTGAAAAAATTGGCGAAGTGACTTTGCAATCATTGGATATTGAGAATACTTTTGGATTTGGATTTTATCCTAAACCTGGAATGTGTGTAGGTATGATTCATGATGATCTTCAGAAAACAAAAAATATTGATAAGTTGGTTTCAGTAGGAATAATGAGTACTGCATTAACCATGCGAGCAACGAATGGCGCGAATTTTTCTGTTCATGATTTTATAACTTTGTTAAATAAAAAATTACCTGAAGCATTTGTCGAGGGTGGCGGTCATAAAAATGCAGGTTCAATTACTTTTGTTCCGAACAAGAAAGAAGAAGTTATTCAAATGTTGAAGAATTTTATCAAATCTCGGTAGATGTCGACGTTGAAAAATTTTCAATAAAACTGTAAAATTATTTTACAAATTCAACATTACCAATATTTCTAAAACCTTCGTCACCTGTTAAGAATTTTATTTTTTTCTCAACAGCAATGATATACCCAATACAATCTATATACGATAATTCTTTATTTTTATTCTGTAATCTAAATTCACACGCTCGTTTTATATCGTGATCAGTTATTTCTACACAATAGGGTAAAAATTTTTCATAATATTTATCTGCCATTTCTTTTCCCTCTCTTCTTAATAACCAGTAGTAGAGTTCCATCAAATTCATTTTAGTTGTTATTATCGACGTGTTCGTAGAAAATTTTGAATAATTTGGATTTCCCCTTATTATTTCAAAAAAGGCAAAGCTATCAAAAAAATAACTGGTCATTATTTCCAGCCTTTTTTAACTTCTTCTTTGAACTCTTGTCCTGTTGTTTTTGTTTTTAACGTTCCAAATACATCTATAAAATCGGCTTCTTTGAATATTTCTATTTCTACCATATCATTTTCTGATAATCCTTTTTGAACGATCTCTTTTATAGGAATAATTACGGCAAATGAATTTCCCCATTTCTTTACAATTGTTTTTGTCGTCATAGTATAATTTAATTTATCACTAAATGTATCATTATTTATAAATTTTTCTTTTTTAAACTATGGTATCATCTTTTGAAGAATCAGTAGTTATCTCTTCTCCTTTTTTAATATCTCTTAAAGCAATATCACATTTCTCATTACTATTTTGTATGGTATTTGGATGTGAAGAGTGATTTACATATCTCTCCGGTGAAGCGTAAAGATATTTTTTTCCAAAATGAATATGAACAAATTGCTTTTCTTTTTTCGGAAGATTTTTATATTCATCTTCAGATAACTGTTTAAGGCTATATTTTATTACAATTTCTCCTTTTTTAAAATTTTTATCAGCAAAAACACCTTTATCAAATTGTCCAATTTTTGATTTTCTTAGGATAACATTTTTCATAAACAGTTTAATCAATTAGTCCTAAAAAATCTTTCTTTTAGTCTTATACTTCAATTCCTATCATTGATCTCAAGAAAAATCCAATGCCGAAGGAAATTGCTGCAATGCTTAAACTAATAATGAGCATTTCAAAAAATTTATGTTTCCATGATTCTTTTTTATTTTGTGAAAAATAAGAAAAAATTAATATTATGATGACTGAAATTATTAGCGTTGTTATTAAAGAAAGATATACGGATGAGAAAATAAGATAGGGTGAAATTAGCAGCAAGACTGTAATTATATATGCTAAACCTGTGTACCAAGCCGCAATTTTTGGTTTTAATTTATAATTTTTCTGATAGCTATCTGTTTTCGTCGATAAATATTCTGAAGCAGCCATTGACATTGCTGCAGCTGATCCTGTGATTAATCCTGCTACGGCAATAACCTTTGTGTTTTGCAATGCAAAGGTTAAACCTGCTAATGCTCCGGTTAATTCAATTAACGCATCATTTAAACCTAAAACAATTGAGCCTAGGTATTTTCTTGTCTCTTTTTTCATATAAGAAAAAATTCAGAGAAGTTTTTAAATTGTTCGAATTAAAATCCGATTAGGGTTGTAGACTTGTTCTGATATTTCTTTGATCTTGGGCCATACTACTCGTCCAGTCAGAAAACAAGTGGCATACTCTTGCAACTAATCCTTCAAGAATTTTTTCTGTTAACTGTTTATCACTCATGAAAATATTTTTTTTCATTAATCTTTCACCCGCAAAATACTTTTCTCGTTCTATAAATTTTAATAAAGCCTCTCCTTGATATGTATCCGGATTTGTTCCTTCATCACTCATACACCATTCAGTATAGATTCTCCACGCAAGTTTATCAACAAAATCATTTGGAGAATAATGAATTTTTAATGAATCTTTTTTATATATTTCTTGTAATCTTTCTCGCAATTGTACTGGAATTGTTGCATAAATTCGTTCTTGCTCTGATTGCCATGCAAGTTGAAAACTTATAGCTTCTAACCTATCTTTTTCCTCAATTATTTCTGGATACGACATTATCTCGTGCTTCCTATCGATTTCTCTAACTCAATTGATTCTCGCACTTTACCTAACTTATTATAAATTTCTACTAATCTTTTCTTTGCTTCATTTTTTTCGTGATCTGCTAATAGTGGAATTAATTTTTCATAAATTCGTAATAATGATTGATATTTCCCGGACCTCTCAAATTTTGAAATTTCCTGTTTGTATAAAGTTACGATATTTCTTCGAAGATTCATAACCTCAATGTCATTTGAAGAAATTTTCATCGCGTTTTTTAATGCTGGTTCAACTTTGTCGTAAAAACCACCCTTAATCAGCAGTTCAAGTTCTCTGTCGATTAATTGTAATTTTTCCGCATTGTTAAAAACCATTGCCTGTAATTTATATAAATATTTCAGAGCATCTGAAAACATCATTCTGCCTTCATACAGTATGATAAGTTGAGAATAACAATAACGGAGTATTTCATCATCCCTGAATTTTTCTGCGCATTTCTCAAGATATTCCATCTTCAAGAAATCAGACATTGTTTCAGAACGATCGATAATATCCTCTTTTGTTTTTTCTAAAATTTGCATGACACAACAGAGGTCTTTAATTTTTAAATTTTGTTATAGTGAATCGTCATTGTAGTATACGAAAATTAGTTCGCTTGGAGAATCCAAGTGAAGTAATGGTCAAGCTGGCTAACAAAAAGAGGAAATGGGCGGTTGATCAGATAATTTC
>JAGVXM010000027.1 GCA_018303785.1 Candidatus Pacearchaeota archaeon | reverse complement strand
TTTCGTTAGATCTTTTGGAAAGGAATTTCTAAACTATACAGGTAGTGGAAATTCCTGTATTCAAACATAACAATTCTTTCTAAGCAAAGATTAAATATAACACGGCAGCCTTAGATTCTAATGAAAATGAGGTATCATAAAAAGACATGAAAATCAGAAAGAAAAAACTGTTAGTTATCGCGTCTACGTTTCCAAGATGGAGGGATGATAGGAAAAACAATAAAGTTTATAAAAACAATAATCTTAGTTTCCATAGAATGTCCCCCAGTGATCATTCGTGGTCGCTGGATGATTTTTTATGTATTTCTTTAATTATTGATGGAGGATTGTTTTATGGAAGAGACTTTAGTTTTTATAGATGAAGGATTCTTAGATAAGCTGACTAAGCTGTTAGGGGGAAAAACGAGATTAAAATATGATAAAATTGGATTTGCAAAGAGAATTGCTGAAAAGCAAGATTTAATCTGCAGAAAGTTATTTTATTATGTCTGCCCTCCATTTCAATCTTCTCGCCCCACCGAAGAAGAAATAAGAAGGAAAAGAGGATACGATAAGTTTATTGCAGCTATTTCAAAGAATAAGGAGATAATTATCAGAGAAAGAAGAGTTCAGAAGATTATTAATGAGAATGGTGAAATTCAATTTAAGCAAAAAGGAGTGGACACCTTATTAACGATTGACTTAAGTCATATCAAGGATGATTACCCTAAAATTAAAAAGATAATACTGGTATCTTCAGATACAGATTTCTGCCCTATTATCTCTGATATAAACAAGAAGGCAGGAAATGAAGTTAGGTTATAATAAAGTGCTGTTCAAAATATATCAAGCTGACAAAAGAGGATTTTACGGCTTGTCCGATTAAAAAATGATAAACAAAATAAAAAAGAAATTATTAGTACTGGCTTCAACGTTTCCGAGATGGAGAGATGATAGAAGGAGGGGTGGGGGATGATTCATATTATCTTAGGAACACGAGCGCAATTAATAAAAATGGCTCCTATAATGAAGGAGATGCAAAATCAAAATATTGATTATAATTTTATTTTTCTCGCTCAGCATAAAGAAACAATGAATTCTATGATTGAAATGTTTGGGATAAAAAAACCTGATGTAATTATTGGGAATATTGATCAAGACATTACAAATTCAAGAACGATGGCTCTATGGTCAATGAAAGTTATTACCTATGCTTTGTTAAATAAAAATAAAGTTTTTAGAAATGATAAAAATGGGATTGTTTTGGTGCATGGGGATGCACCTCCTGCTTTTCTCGGAGCATTAATTGCTAAATGTAGCGGATTAAAAGTCGCCCATATAGAATCTGGTTTGAGAAGCTTTAATTTATTCAGTCCATTTCCCGAAGAGATTATAAGAATTTTAACATTTAGCTTAACTAATTATTATTTTTCCCCTGGTGATTGGGCTATAAATAATCTAAAAAAATATAGAGGAAAAAAAATAAACACAAAAGAGAACACATTATTAGATGCATTACACATAGCCCTAAAAAACTTAGATAAAATAGAAGTAGATATTCCAACTCAGAAATATTGCATGGCTACTATTCATAGATTTGAGAATATTTCAGAAAAAAATAAATTTAAGGAAATTTTAGATATTATTGAAAATATATCAAAAAAGATAAAAGTTTTATTTATTCTTCATCCTCCTACAAGGAAGAAGCTAGAAGAATACAGATTACTAGAAAAATTAAAGGAAAACAAAAATATTGAGCTGAGACCAAGATATGATTATTTCGAATTCATAAAGTTAGTTATTAATTCTGAATTTCTGATTACCGACGGAGGAAGTAATCAGGAAGAGTGTTATTATTTAGGAAAACCCTGTCTTTTATTCAGAAATGAAACTGAGAGAAAAGAAGGTTTGGGAAAAAATGTTTTGCTCAGCAAATTTGATAAATCAGTTATTGATAATTTTGTTGATAATTATCTTAAATATAAATTTGATACACTTGACAATAATCTTTCAGTTTCTAAGATGATTGTGAATGAGATACGATGAGAAATTTGAACATAGTAATTACAAGATTTAACGAATCTAATCAGTTAGTTGCTGATTGTTTAAAAAGCTTATTTAATCAAAAAAATCAGAAGATCAGAATAATATATCTTGAGCAAACTAAAAGTGATTTTGCTCAATTTTTTTATAAAAAAAATTCAAACTCTAATATAGATTTTTTATATAAAAAAATTGACCCAATATCTTTGTCTTATGCTAGAGATTTAGGGATAAAATTATCTGATAGCAAAATTATTGCATTTACGGATATAGATGCTATACCATATCCAAATTGGGCAGAAGAGATAGTTAATTCATTTAACAGAAATAAAGATATTGCAATTGTGGGGGGTAAATCGATTGCAAAATGGCCTAAAAAAGAAAAATGGTACCACAAATCGAAGATTGTATTAGAACTTTATTCAATGGTTGATATACTAAACCAAGAAGGAGAAGTTGAAAAAGTAGTTGGAGTTAATTTTGCGATAAATAAAGAAATTCTAAAGGACGAGGCAACATTTAATCTAAAATTAGGTAGAAGATCCGGAGATTTTTCAGGGGGAGAAGAAACGGATCTATGTTTAAGAGCAAAGCTAAGAGGGTATAAAATAATTTATAACCCCCATGCAATTGTTCTTCATCAAGTTTCTGAAGACAGAATGTCTTTTTGGTGGATAATAAAAAGAATGTATTATGGAGGAATATCAAGATCTAAAAGAGGAGGAAGACCAAAAACTTTCACAAAAAAAAGGAATTTTTATGATAAAATCATATTACCAGTTTTGATTACCCCCTATTTACTAGGATTTTTAAAAGCTAAGATAAAATGAGAAAGATTTTGATTATTTCTGCAGTAATTGCATTTTATTTATTATTTTCTATAATCTATATTTTTCCTTATCACGAACAATTTCCATCACCGGATGAGAAAGTTGAATATGAATTTATTAAAGATTTTAAAATAGATTCTCAAATAAGTTTTAGTAGAGATCCAATTAATAATTTTAATAATCCTAGGCATACATACATTTTTAATAATCAACTATATCCTGCGACATTTCCTTATTTTTATTTTGAATCAGGGGTTTTAGCTTACTTTACTTATTTACCTACTCTCCCAATCATATATTCAATTCTTTTACTATTCGGATTTTTTTTGTTTTCTAGGAAAATTTCAAATAAAAATTATCTTTTTATATTTCCTCTTATCTCTCTTTTTCCAATTGTTCTGTATTGGTCTGGATCATTTTATAATAATATTTTATCTTTGGCGTTGATAATTTTGTCATTAGCGATGTTTTTTGATTTTTTAGATAAAAGAAAAAATAATTATTTCATATTATTCATACTATTTTTTTCTATATGCGTATTAATAAGATCTGAGTTAATAATATTTTCTTTAATATTTGCATTATCTTATATCTTTGATTCTTACATTAAAAAAATAAAATTAAGTTTTTTTAAAGTTTTATTTATTTTCATAATTCCTCTCTTTTTTGTGATAACAGTTAATTATCATATTTACGGAGTCATTTTTAAAAATCCATATGACGAGGGAATAACCCTCAGTTATTATAAAAGTTCAAATAATTTACCAGCTTTGATTGATAGGATATTCCCTATTAAAGAAAATTCATTCGAAATATTAAACAATAATTTATCACTCTATATTTTGAACTTTTTTAATTTATTTTTCTTTATGTCCGTAATTGGAATTTTTTATTTTATAAGAGAGAAAAATACTTCGTTTTCAAAAAAATTCTTAATATTTGGTTTAATCTTTATTTCAATATTGTTCTATTTTATTAGAGAAGGTTATTATGGATACAATGACTTTAGTATTAGATCTTCATACCCTCGATATATAATGCTTGTATACATTTTATTCATGTTATTTTTTTCCTCTTTTTTGTTATTAAATAAAAATCTTTCAAAAAAAGTTAGAATAATTTTATTAGCCTCTTTTTTAATTTGGAGTTTAGTAATAGTATCCAACGAATTGGTAGGAGTAATTAAAGTTAAACTCGAACACGCTGAATTTGAAAAGAAAATGGTTAATATCATTCCTCAAAATTCGATTATAATAACTAATTATTGGGATAAGGTCTTTTTCCCCTATTATAATATATTAACTTTTAACCATTGGAATAAAACTATGGAAAATGAAAGATTTCTATTATTGTTAAAAGAACTCGAAAAATCAAATAATAAAGAAGTGTATATTTTTCATAGAAATGTTCAAGATTGGGAATTTGTAAAAAATGAACTAAATAATGAAAAAATTAATCTTACTTCAATAGATGAAAAATCAGGATTATATAAAATAATTTTTTTAAACAAATCATCCCTTTAAACAAAAAATAATTAAAATTTCTCTTCATTAAGAATATGCGCAATTTCTTTTTTTAAATCGGGAAGAGTATTTGTAATAACATCCCAGATAATTTCTTTGTTAACCATAGAATATTTATGGCTTATTATATTTCTCAATTTTGCAAGTTTTCTCCATTTGACATGAGGATATTTCTTTTTTAGGGTAAAAGAAATGTTTTTTATATTTTCTCCGATAAAATGCAGCCGCATAAGCGTGGCATCTAAAAGATTGTCATCATGGAGGAAGTCATCAAAACTTTTATGTAAAACAGAACCCTCAATCTTTTCTATCATCCGTAAAATCTCATCTAAATAAATTTTAGAGCTTAACATATCGTGCTTCTTTTTTAACATATTTCAGGGTGGGATGAAGATCTTTTTCAATGACAAGGTCTACTTTTTTCTTGAGTGTATTTTCAAGAAAAAGCAGCAAATCAGTATAATTATCAAATGTCGGCTTTTCAAATTCTACAAGAATATCCACGTCACTTTGCATATGTTGCTTATTTTTTGCATACGAGCCAAAAAGACCTAATTTTTTTACCGTATATTTCCGAATATCTTTGCCTTTTGCTTCAATTTTTTTAATAATTTTCTCTGAATTTAAAGTTTCTTGAGCCATGATTCATTTAATAAATTCAATTATATAAATTTTTGTCTGCTTCCAAATTCCCCGCTTACTTCAATCATATCCCCATGGCCTCATCTTATCTGAAAATATATAATCATACGATAAACAATTCATCCCCCTAAATCATAAACTCCCATAATCCCTCTAAAAATCTATCCAGCAATTTTTTTCAACTTTTCCAAACGTATGCTTTATCGTAATTCAAACTTTTATTTTTTTACTACGAGATTCTTCTTCAAATGTTTTGAATACAGGTCCTAATTCTTGATAAAAATTAAAACACTCTGATGAACATATAAAAAATAATTAATTCCATAATCTAAAAATAAAATAAATCTTTATGTCCGAAATGAAAACTCTATCATTTATGATATGGTCGTAACTTTAAGTTTTCATTTCGGAGCATCCAAAAAACCCGAATAAACCACACCCTTTAGGGTGTGGTAAAACGCAAGGTTTTTTTGATATTCTTTCGTCTATTGCTTTTTTATGGATGAAGGCGAAAATATTCCTCTTTCAGAAGAGGATGTCACAAAAATAAAAAAAGCTTTATCCGAAAAGAAGTTTGAAGATTTTAAAATGCATGATCATTATTTCAGAGATAAATTCAGCAATGTTGTTATTAAAATTCCCCGCCATGGAATTTCTCTGCAGGAATTAAAGAAAGTATTCGAAAAGAAAGAATCTATAAAAAGAGATTTCAAAAAATCTAAAATCCTCCCCCTAAACTCACATAACCCGTAGAAAAATCTGTCCAGCCATTTTTTTCTAATTTTCCAAACGTATGCATTATAGTAATTCCTCATTTTATCTTTCCATTATCAAACATTTCTTTAAAATCATCCCTCTAAACAAAAAATAATTAAAAATCAAGCGAAACATTTATAAGAGAAAAAGGATTATACGATATATTGATGATGAGTGTTCTTCCACTAACACATGTTGCGAAAAATATGAGTTATGAAGAGAAATGTAGGTTTTGCCTGCCCTCTGAATCAAATGAGCTCTTATAAGAGATTTTCAATATCTTTTAAAGAGAGTGTAAAATTTGGTTTTCTGTTCTCCCTGAAAACATCAATAGCTGCTGCATGGGCATTTGATCTTTTGCCAATGGTGCCAAAATGAATAATCTTCGGATTAATGAGATGATATTTTCTGAATAAATTCAAAAGTAAAGATTTGATCAAGTTTTCTTTTCCAGAATATTCACAATCGATTAGTATCAATTCGTTAAGCCTAAAGTAATCTCTGAGGCAGTAATAAATTCCTATAACAAATAATTTATACCTCAAATGTTTAATCCTTACTCGATATAATCTATAAAACTCTTGCTTGACTTTCCTTGGAATAAAAATAGAATATTGATAATCATTGCTAAAGGCTATAACCGTATCCCTGTCCAACTGCTCAATCTTTCCGCTTTGATCAACTTCTATGTGCATGCAATGCGGAAATGATTACTATTAATAAATATACTAGAGATTTCAAAATATGTTCACTCAAACTGCCATTGCTTCATCATACCTGAGATTATACAGTCGTATCTTATTGCAGCGTAAAGATGAAAAATATATAAACTATAACAAGCTATAGATTAATATGGCAACAACAATTCAATTAGATGACGGAACGAAAAGAAAATTAGATGCTTTGAAAATGCACCATAGAGAATCGTATAATGATCTATTGATAAGATTAATTGAAAATGCATCCTCTGATGAATTGGATAATGAAAGTCTGCTTGCAACCATTGAAGTTCTTTCTGATCCTATTGTGATGAGAAACATAAAAGATGCATTGCAAAGAATTGAGACCGGTGATTTTGGCACACCGCTGAATAAAGTGAAAAAAGAACTGGGAATTAAATAACATTATAATGTATGATATAAATTTTGATAAAAATGCCAAAGATTTTTTAAAAAAACTAAAAAGAGGCGATCAAGAATTTATTCTGAAAAGAATAGAACTGTTAAAAGAAAATCCGCACTTAGGAAAAAGATTGGCAGGTAATCTTTTTGGATTATGGAAATTAAGAATCGACAAATTTCGAGTATTATACCGAATTTTTGAAAATAAATTGTTGATTGTTATAATCGATATTGGACATCGAAAAAATATTTATGAATAAGAAAATAATTTGTTAGGAACTGGTCAAGAAAATAACCTCTCCTCCTTCACTCAAACTGCCATGGCCTCATTCTACATGAAATTATATTATCGTATCTTATTGCACCGTAAAGACGAAAAATAATTGAAAACGAATTCTGAAAACTGCCGTTATGTGCATAATTATATATGTCTACACATCAGCAATATTTATAAACTATGTAGACATATATAGAGTATGGTATATACTGAAATTCAAGAAAGACAAGGAAAAAAATATTATTATAGAGTTAAATCAGTAAGGAAGGGAAATAAAATATCCAAAGAAAGAGTGTATCTTGGAGTTAATCTGAATAAAAAAGAAATTGCTGAAGCGGTAAAAAAAGCAGATAAAGAATTAAATGCACTGAAGAATCTGCTTTCTAATGAAGATCTAAACTTTATTGAAAAAATAAAAAAAATATTTTTACAACAGCCAAAGGAAAATTTTGAGAGTCGGTATGAATCATTCTGTGCACAGTTTACCTATAACTCAAATGCAATTGAAGGAAATACCTTAACTTTGCAGGAAACAGCACAATTGCTATTTGAAAATATTGTTCCTGCAGCAAAGTCAGTACGGGAAATAAAAGAAGCATTAAATCATAAACAAGCATTTGATTATATTCTATCTTATACCGGAGACATGAGTAAAAAATTAATGCTGGATTTACATAAAATAGTAGTTAATGAAACCTTAGATGATACTGATCAAATAGGAACCTGGAGGAAAGTCCAGGTGTATATCCGGGGAGTTGAATGGCTGCCTCCGAAACCAGCAGAAGTCCCTCGAGAAATAAAATCACTGCTTGCATGGTATTCAAAAAATAAAAATAAATTACACCCTTTAATTGTAGCTGCTTATTTTCATGTAGGATTCGAGACTATTCACCCATTTGTCGATGGAAACGGCAGAGTGGGAAGATTATTGATAAATGTTATTCTAAGAAAAAATAAACTTCCTATGATTAATATTCCTCATGCAAAAAGAATTGAATATTATAAGGCTCTCGAAGAAGCACAGACCAAAGGTAATTTGAAAGCATTTGTTAATTTTCTCTTGCAGATATATAAAGAAAATAAATTATATATTTGATAATCAACCATAAAAAATTTCCTCCTCCTAAACTATATTTTCCAATGTTCCCCTCTAAACAAAAAATAATTAAAAACGAATTCTGCAATATGTGGAAAAAATAATTAATTCCATAAGCGAAAAATAATTTTTCTCATCGTATTTTGGTTTTTTGCATATCCCGATAGTGAAATGAGTTTGAATGATCTGGCTTCACAATTATCGATCTCAAAAACAAATGCACGAACAATAGTTTTACAGCTAGTTGAGGAAGGATTTTTGTCTCTGAAAGAGCTCGGAAGATTATGGAGAATTTCATGCAATAAAAGTCATTTTTTTAATTATACAATAAAGATTGCTTATAATATTGAGAATATTTATGAATCAAATATTCTAGGAGAAATCAGAAAAGTAATTCCAAATTCCAGAGCAATTATTTTATTCGGCAGCTATAGAAAAGGAGATGATACAGAAAAGAGCGATATCGATATTGCTGTTGAGGTAATTGATAATGAAGATTTGAGAATTAATCAATTGGGAATCATCCATGAAATAGGATTTAGAAAAAATGTTCCAGTGAATCTTCATATATTTTCAAGAAATAAAATTGACTTGAATCTTTTTGCAAATATAGCCAATGGGATACTCCTGGATGGTTTTTTGGAAGTGCGACCATGACAAGAATAAAAAAAACAGATAAAAAAAGAGCATTAAGTTTAATCGAGAATGCACAAAAAGATTTAGCATATACTTTATCGTTGGAAGTACATGAAAATTCAAGTAATACTATTGTAAGAAATATTTATGAATGTTTTAGAATGTTAGGGGAAGCCTTACTTATAGCGGAAGGGATAATTTTAGAAGATCACATTATACCATTAAATGCCTTAATGAATGTACGAGTAAATACAAAACGTCCGCTAAAAACATTAGATAACTTGCGGCGAACTCGAAATAATATTAATTATTATGGATATCATGCTTCAGCTGCTGAAGCGAGAGATATTATAGATTTTGCTCAAATGTGTTTTAATCCTCTTTCAAAGGAAGTAAAAAAGATAATTGAAAACCAAAACCTTTAAATGCTCAATTATTTTCAATCCTTTTATTCAGAGTAAAACATGAAACAAAAAACGACTAAAATTTTATACTGGGTGTTTACAATTCTATTCTGTTTGGGAATGCTTTTTTCTGGATTTTCTCAATTATTACAAGTTGAATCAGCACAAAAAGCCATGACTGATTTAGGCTATCCACTTTACTTGAATTATATTCTAGGTTTTGCAAAACTCTTAGGAGTTATTGCATTATTGTTGCCTTTGCGAATCTTGAAAGAATGGGCATATGCAGGCTTTACGTTTGATATTTTCGGTGCAGGTTTATCCATGTTTTTTAATGGTCAGGGTCTCATGGCATTATCAGTACTGCCATTTTTAATAGTTATGTTTATTTCCTACGGCTTGTGGAAAAAAGTCGAAAGAAATAAGCGAATGAAATAGTTACAATTTTAAATTCTTATCTCTATATTTTTGTATGAGTAATGTCTTTGAGATTTCGGATAAAACAGGAAGAAAAATTCGATTAACACAGAAACAATGGAAACATATTCGTCAACATCATGCAGATGTTGAAACTGAGGAAGAAATTGCAGAGACAATTAGAAAACCAGATAAACACATTAACGATGAACGAGAAGGCGTCGAATATTACTATAAATTCTTTAAACATAAAAAACAAAAATCCAAATACCTCAAAGTTATAGTTAAAGTCTACGCAAGAAATCCGAACCTTTTAAGGGGCGGATGAATTGCGTTACCCCGTCGATAAATATTTATTTCTAATAAAATTAATCCAATAGAGC
>JAGVXM010000009.1 GCA_018303785.1 Candidatus Pacearchaeota archaeon | reverse complement strand
GGCTATGTTTGTATTCCATGTTTTCTCCGAAAGATTTATTTAGAATGAGCTAGTTCTCTCTATTAGTTGCTGTTTTCAAAGGGCTAGCTGTCTAGCTCCATTTGGATAATTTTTCTAGAAATAAATATTTATTGATGGTGAACGCAATTCATCCAACCACTAAAGTGGTTGGGGTTCTTGCGAGAGTTCTAATATCCGTAGGTAACTGTGCAATTATTTCTTTTAGTAAATCCTCATCCAATGAAACGCATAATTCAGGAATATAATAAAAATTCTGGCCTCAATTAAAGTAGGTGTAGAAATAATTCATTGCATTTACTACACAGTTTTCTAGAATTCCTCCTATAAATAAATATGTCCTCTGTTCTGTTAGTTTTCTTTCAAGAGCAGAGTGAAAAATGTAAAGTTTACGAAGATTTTTCCACACATCAATAGTTATATCATTAGGTTTGTCATCTACAATAGGAATACCATAACGAGTGGTAATAATAGCCTCTAAACGAGAATCATTAATAAAGCCAAGTTCGGATCTGTTTCTAAAGATATATTTTCCATCATATATTTTAATGGATCTCCATCATGGAATTTATGCAATAAAATGTGAGAACCAGAATCAAAAACAGCGTCAATAAACTCTGCAGTTTTTTCATCTCGTTCTTCATATTCCGGACATGGCCCATATTAAGTCCAATTTTCCCATCATCTTGAATAAATTTATACGTATAAGGATGAATGATATTAAGTAACATATAAAAAAAGTAACAATATATTTTACAAAGATTTAGATAATTAATGACATTTGATCTATTCAACCAATCCTACAAAAGTAAATCCCTGAATTTTATTTATTACTTTTTCAACTTCTATTTTATCCAAATTTTCTAAAAAATTTTCCAATGAGGACATATCTCGTATAGAAATCCTCATCAAATCATCATATGCAGTTACAAATGCCAAATTTCCTTTTCCAAATCCCTGAGGAGAGTACACCTCTCCCTGTGGAGAAGGCGTTTCATCAAAACCTCCACCACGATAACCGGTATTCCAACCATAACATATAGCATTTTTATCATAGTTTTTAACAATTGCTAACCTGTATTTAACACCTAAATTTTCTTGCTCCTTTTTTTCAGGTATAGGCTCTAATCTTGTTTGACCATTTTTTTCAATTGGCTCAACTCGATGCAAGTATAATCTTTCCATCCCAAATCGAAAAATTACTTATTAAAAAAGATTATTGCACTTAATCAATAATTATCGCATCAAAATTTCTAATTTCGAAGGATCTTTCTTAACTTCTTTAACAATAGAAGCAGGGCCAATAATCGTGATAGCATTTTGATCTCCAACCAAAGCTCGAGCAATTCCAAACCTGAATTTATCCATCAGTGTCCGATTATCTTGATTCCCAGTTATTACAGCAAGTTCAACTCCCTTAAAACCCTTAATATTTCCAATCATTATCATTGTATCTTCAATTAATCGAGACTCTTCTTCAGCTTTCAACCGTCCTTGCAAAATTACCACTTTATTATCTAAAATAATTTTCAACAATTTTTTAATTCGATCGACAGTCTCCATTTTCTCGATCTCACTATGCGGTATAAAATGCAAAGTTAAACCTTTGAATTGTGTTTTTTTAGACATCTCAACTTCTTATCTCCTCTTTTAGTATATAATTCATAATATATTTTTAAATGTTATTCAGCTCTTTTGGCCAATTTAAACAACGACTCATAAAACTCATCCATATTTTTTCCAAAACGTGCAGAAATACCAACAACATCAAAATCTGGAAATGCTGCCTCAATTTTTTTAATATCTGCTTTCTTTAAATCAATTTTATTCGCAACAATCAATACAGGAATCTTTCGTGCAACCAAATTACCAACTATCGTTATATTAACCTGCGAATAAGGGTTTTCAGTCGCATCTAGAACCACTATAACGACATCCATATCGTCGAGCCATTTTATTGCCTCTATAATGCCTTGTGTCGCTTCCTTTGCTCTCTTTTGCGCGTGCTTCTTGTTAATTTTGAATGGTATAAAATCTTCATAATCAATCTTAGTCGCAATTCCAGGCGTGTCAACTAATTTAAATTTGAGACTTCGTTCTTTATATTTTATTTCAACTTCTTCTTTAAACTGTACTTTTCGGGTTTCATGTGGTACATTACTTACCGTGCCAATCTCTTCGCCAGTCCAATCTTTACAAATTTTATTTGCCAAACTAGTTTTCCCTGCATTTGGCGGTCCATAGAACCCTAGCTTAATCTCCTTCTTTCTTTTAAAAAAAAGACCAAACATTCGTTTCGTAAAATCTCGTAATATTCGTATAGCCATATAACACCTTTTAGTATAAAGTATAAATCTCGAATTTATTTATTAATGTTTCTATATTCTAAACTCCAAGCCCCACATTTTTTCTCTTAAGTATTTCTTGACTAATCTTTTTACGTTCAAAAAATATAAATAAGGGGATTTCCCACATACCTGTTCTTTTCCCATGTAATTTTTTCCATGCATAGTTCAGTTGTTCTTTACTCCATTTGAATGGCCGTAACCGATTAAAAATCTCATCATTGCTCATTTTCTGTGCCTCGGCATTTTTCATAAACGCCATCAAGTTAAATAATTGATTTTTATCTTTAAACAAATGAGATTCATAATATCGTTTGTACCATTCCTGTAATATGATGTAAATAATGAAACAAATAAAGAACAAAATAACAATCAAAATAATACTCAATTTCCATGGCTTGCAATCTGCGCGACAATTTGTTGTGGTCTCTCCGCTATCGCACACAGAATTAAAATTGCACGGTCCTGTCTCAATGCCAAATGATAATTCATTAAATGCAGGCGAAACTATAAATGGTATTGTCAAAAAATCCACTGTTTGAGGATGAAGAAGTTCTATAACCTTTTGTTCTCCTGCCACCAAATCAATAAATCGAATACCATATCCTCCACTAATCTCTCTTTCACCATAATCCTCTTTTAATTTTATTTTGGAAACGTCACCTTCTATAACCAAAAAAATCTCATCGATATCAGTTTTTGGATTTAAAATAATTTTTAAATGACTAAATTGATCTTCTTTACCGATACCATAATAATATGAATAAGTTTTGGAATCCAAAGTAATTTCCATATTTTCATTAAGCCAAGAATTAATTGCCAAATGATAATCTTCGTCATCTACAGTCCCGGCACCAAATTCTTCCAAACTTGAAGCATCAAAATTCTTGTTTAAAATAAAAGGAGTAGGATTAATAATCAAGCTGGTATCAAAATCTTTTGGAATTTTTAAAACAATAAGTTCATTCATCATTTTTATTAGTTTATCATCTTCATTTCTAAAAGTTTGTTTGTAATCATTTTCAATACGAGTTACAGTAGATTGTAAATCAACAATAGATATCTTAGATTTATCTTTTACCCACACTGGTAAGGTTGAAAGTTTATTGTCAACTTTTTTTAATTGAGAACGATAAGTAGACAAAGTTTCATTAATAGCTTCAAATGGAGTAGTAACATTTATACTGAAAGTGCTCAATGTCGATCCCAAATTATTAGAAACATTTACCTTTAATGAATATACTCCAACATTTTTATAAGTATAAAAAACATTATTTGTTGTAGTCAAAACTTTTTGGCTGCCATCGCCAAATTCCCATTCATAAGAACTAGCATTTAAAGCACTATCCGAAATTGCAGTAAATTCAGTCGATACTAATAATGCAGTACTCTTAGGATTAACATCTTTTATCGTCGGAACGTTCCGAACGTAAATTACACTATTAATTTTCTTATCACTCACATTAATTGTTATATTTTTTTCACCCATTATTGAAGGAACGCTAAAATTGTATAAATTAATTTTAATGAAACCAGAATTCAATAAAGCTGAAGTTTTATTTATTTTATAAAAATTAGTTACAGAATTTTGATCTAAGCCATTTGATTTATATTTTAATGACAAACTATGCATTTTCAAATCTTGATTTACTCCAGAATAAATTTTTATAGGTATAATACACTCAGGATTACAATTTCCTTCATACTTCTCATCTATATAATTGAAAACTAAACTAGAAATATTACTATCGCCGAATAATTTTTGGTTTATTCCAATTTCTGAAACTGACCCATACATTAGTGGCTTCGCAAAAATCTCAAAATCGTGGGCAAATCTATTACCTTGTTCTTCAATATAACCACAAGGATTCGTATCTTCATAATTAATTTTATAAGGAGAGATCTGACTGCTTGAAACACAGACTGTTGCAGCTGCATCAGTTGCTAGAGCATCGTCAAGCTGCACCGTACAAAAATTCTCCCCAGCATTGTAAACTGTTATAGAACATGTTTTTTGAAAACTACCAACCTCTAAAGATAATAACAAATTAGATGTCCCAGATCCTATAAGATTAGCCCCGATTTTATATCCTTTTCCCGGCGGTAAATTAATTTCTTCACAAATTAAATTAGCACTTATATTTACACTGCCTAAAACATTGGATGAATTAAAGCATCCATAAGGATTTTCAATGTAACATGTATCATTTATTATATTTTGAGCTGTATAATCAATACTTGCATCATTAAACAAGTCAATGAGTATTGGCCTAAGACAAGATTTACCAGAGTTAGTACTAACGTTAAATTTAAATTCAGTTATATGACTTACATTACCGGTTATTTTTACACCGATATCTTCAGTATCAAGAACTCCTAAAAACATATCTAGCGTCGATGATCCACTACCTAACTGTGTATATTTTGAAAGACAATCAGTTGGAATACAGGAACAACTATTGGATAAAGTACAATCAATATTATTTTTTTTCAGTAATTCCTCTAAAGAAATTTGTTGTCCTAAAACACTAATTTCTGAATGTAAAGGTTCCTGCGAAAAGCTTGCGTTAACCCACCCTCTAAGCAAATTAGCTTTGCCATAATACTGATCTATTGAATGAGATGCATTTCCTAATGTTGCTGAAGCAGAAATAAAACCGACTGATAAAAAGATCACAAATAAAAATAATAATTTCTTATCCATTTTATTTTCTCTTTTTAAGCATTACAAAATATATTACTACTATTAGTAAAGCTGATAAAATAAACTGCCCGATGCCAAAATACGGCAAGCGAGCGACGTGTCCGCAAGAGTATCGCATTTCACCATCTGGAGGACATTCATTAGTTCCCTTTTTCTCAAATTTATATTTTAGAACAACTTCTTCATCCCCATTTGCACAATCGCCCATAGTTTCAACAACTTGATAAATACAAATCTCAGTTTCAGCCTCAACATCTGATGAGCTTGATTGACAATACAAATTTATTTCGGCTTCAATACCGCTATTAGTATCATAAGCATTAGAAAACCATGATTTCTGCCTATTATTCTCAGCATAAAATATCATGTCAGAATATTTTGGCGAACACTCAATTTTATTAGTTGCTATATTTAATTCCCATTCACAATCATAAGAATATCTATTTCTGCATTTGCCATTTCCTCCACTCGACGGGAAAACAACATTTTTACCCAAATTCAAATTTGGTAAATCTCTTTTCAATTGATTAAAGGCAAAATCTGTCGGTGCAGAATCACAATCACTTTGCGATTTTAATTGCGAACAATATTGATAATTTCCTTCACAAATTCCAGTAGCTTGATTACATAAACTATCGATACAACAATTAGTTTCACTTCCTAACTGTTGAGACACTCCATTTGCCTTGTAACATTGCCCATTATCAGCCCGAGTAAATACATTATTTTCAAACCAATAAGTTTGTCCAACTTTTACACAATTATTAATTTGAGTTCCACTGCATAAAGTTTTTCCGCTTAACAATGCAAAAGCTAATGCATCTTCAGAACTTCTCATTTTTTTACAAGTAGGAACATTTATCGACGTAAAAAAATCAGTATCTACATCAGAAGATGCCGCCCTATATTTTGTAGTTAATACGACCGTATGTTTATCTGCAGTTGCAAAAGTGCGGTCAAATTTAGCGCCAGCTAATCCAGTTCCAGTAAATTTATCATTAGGATTATTGTCATAAACCCAAGTAAAATCTAAAGTATCATAAACAGAAGGTTTTGGGCAATTCTTAATACAATCAGGAGCGTTTACAACAGACAGCTGACAATTAGGATAATCCGCTGCAGGTGGAGGACATCCCTCTGTCTTTTTCGGACAAAAACCTTTCTCACAAGTAATAGTTCGCGAGTTGCCATTTATCTTTTCATTCACTGCATAAGAACTGCGCGAATCAAAACTAACTGTGCTTTGATATTGGGCTCCATATGCAGGTACATCGATGTAAGATAATGCATAATCACTATCAACAGTATCTATAACCAAAATTGAAATCTTATCTCTATCCTTTCCCCCTCGCCCATCATCAGCAGTAATTAAAATATTTTTCTGTCCAGTTGTTGGATAAGGATATATAAATGAAATTTTCTGCCCAGAAACGACAGTTCCCTGACGAATAACATTTCCCTCACCTAAAACAAATTTATAATTAATGATCTCGTCATCAACATCTTCAAAAATTGCTTCAAATGTTAATATTTCATCTTTAAAATATATTTGTCGGTCTTTAGGTAATGAAATAAATGTAATAATTGGATGAGAATTTGACTCTGCGTTAACCGTTAATATACCCGACTGTTTTTCAATCGAACCCATCTTTGCTTTAAAATAATAACCTCCAGTTTCAAATTTAGTTTTATCAGCTTGGTTTTGCCCTGCCTTCCATATGTAGTGTCCACGAGAATTCCCTTGCGCAGCTTTTTTGTCAAACCACCAATCAACACTTTTTATTATGGTGTATTCAATCTCCTGTTCCTGCAAATCACTACCTCCGGCAATTAATTTTACACTATCTTTTAAATCAGCACTTGATATTACAGTACTTTCATCAGTAATTGTAGCCCAATAAGCCTGATTTAAAACAGCAGTTTTTCCCTCGCTGTTATCTTGTGGATTATGTGAAGATGGATCATTCGGAGAAGCCCAACAGTCAGGATCCTTTTTATCGACCCAATTATCACCATCATTATCACAGCCATCCAAACATTCTTTTTGTCCGTCAGTTTCATCGGTATCTTCTGCAGTGCAACATCCAGAATCCTGGGTATCGATATTCGAATCCCCATCATTATCCTGTCCATCGGAACAAGCAGGTCGAGTCGGTTCAACCGTATCACCAGGAACATACGTTCCAGTATTCAATGGGTTACTCCAACAATCAGGATCATACATATCAATTAAATCATCGTCATCATTATCACTTCCATCTGAGCAATGAGGTGCAGGACCCTCTTTATAATCCTCAGTGGAAGAACAATCACTATCAGCAGAAATTTCAGAATCATCATTAATCGTCACACAACCAGTATCGCCACTACCATCGCTCTTAAAATCTCGCTTGCCATCATTATCATTATCAATTTCATCATTACATTGGGATAATCGATTCTTACATGTTATTGTTACAAGCCATTCTTCTTTGCCATCTAAACCAATCTTGTCACATAAAGAAGGGCTACCATAATTAGATCCACATCGTAAAATAAAATCTTTCAACGTCGTATCGAATAACCAAAAACCATTATCGTTGGGAGATGTCCATCGTCTACGCCCATCACCAGATAAACTATCATATGAAACAACATCCCTATAACCCATGACTTCACAATATTTAGCAATAGTATCTAAATGAGGACCTTTAGAATCTTTCATTAAAACGACATTCGCGGCGGGGGGGGTAAAATCTTTATTATAGGGCATATCATAATCTATTACTCGTTTACTTAAAATGTTCAGGATATAATTAGCTGTCTTTCCAGAACCTTCAAATTCTATTGTCTCTCCATTATCAGGATTAAGCTCTTTAGTTGTATCAATATTCCCATCATTATCATTATCCTTTAAATCAGTACATTCAGATGGTCGTTCAAATTTATCATCAGAATCTATACAATCATTATCTCCAGTATCTTTTAACCCATCATTATCATTATCTTGATTATCCTGACATTCTGCTTTTTTGTTACATCGATTAAAAAACTGACTGAAAAAAAGTACATCCTGGGGATTAACTAATCCATTAAAATTAACATCCAGTAAATTACAGAATTTATTGGCAGCATTACAATTATTAGTATTATCCTTATTAACACCGTCAATAACAGCATCAACATAAGCATTGTCAAAATTAGAGCAGTGAGACGTATGAGCATCAATAAAATCGCGTAAATCTTTTTCTTCAACCTTCCCATTAATGTCTACGTCAGCACCTTCACAAAAATTATTCGTCGTTAAACATCCAGTTGTACCAACCGGAAAATTTCCCAAAGAAATAAGTAAAGACAAACGATCAGCATTATTCACTTTGTAATCATTATTAAAATCCGGGAGGGCAAAAATATGATATATACCCATGATTAAAAACATCAAAAATAAAATTACAACCTGCCTCTTTTTCATAACACTAAATTTCCTATGAAATCAGGAAACGAGTTCCTCAGTTTTCATAATTTATATACAAAAAAAGAGTTTATAAATTCTGTGATAAACAACTAATTATTTCTTATACTTCTTCGTGGGTTTTCTAGTGCCAATTTTCTTTACTGTTCCATAAACAGATTCGCCTTTACGTTTCAATAATTCAGATAAAGCGAAAAAAGCAAGAACAGCACCAATAATTGTTGAAAAAATTAAAGCACTCTCTCGTAATCTCATAATTACAGGAATTATTTTAGCAGTATCCAATTTATTTTTTTGATAATAATATTCTTCATAAGACAAACGTAAATTCACTTCAGCTTTGTCAACATCCTCTGAAATAATTCCAGATTCAGTCTCCCGCAAAAATTTTTTTAATTCCGATAAATCTACACGGGAAACATCATAATTGTTTTCTTTTTTATCTGTATAAATAATTTCTAAATCAGTATAATTTTTCTTTAATGTATCTAACTCCATAGACAATTCGTTTATTTTTTGAATTAATTTTTCACGTTCATCATCTTCATCAAAAACATCGACGACACTTACCATTTGGTAAAAAACAAAATCTTCGATAAAAATAGTGAGATTAATTTCTCCGCTCTCTGAAAAATATCCTCTGATAAAAATATAATCTTTTTCATTTGCATTCAAAGTCTCAATAGGAATTACCTCATAAGTCGAGAATCCCCTGCCTTGAATAGATGCAAAAACATTAGTTAATTCGTCTTCCCTATTATTTTTAACCTGAATATTAAATTGAACCTCTCCTTCAATAATTTCATTCGGAAAAAATTTAGTTATTTCAATTTCAGCTGAAGAATCAGTATCATTACTTTGTGCAGATAATTGCCCAGCTAAACTAGCAATTATAAATAGGGTAATAATATATAATTTCATCTTCCTCTTTAATATAATATTGAATCAATCGTTATAAATCTTTTTAGGAATGAATGGAAATTTCTGCAATAAATTTTTGTTCTTTTCCAGCTACTTCCTTGATTATTATAGGTTGAGATAAATGAAGATATTTCAAATTAGGTGGCGCATCGTCACCATGCAAATTAGCACGTAATTCAAGGTTGTAAAATTTTCGAGTGCCTTGAACATGAGGAACTCCCATAATCAAAATATTTTTAATATCTTTCGTATAAAAATTTCCAGCTTCTAAAAGATATGACAACTCCTCAATAAATCCTAAAAGCAAACTCTTTCTATCTTTTGCAATTATTTTTATCTTTTTAATTTTCTTAGAAGAAATTTTTTTATTATATATTTTTCCAAAAAGAGCATGTGCAGAATTCTCAAAAATTTCTTCCAAAGAATTACCAGAAACATGAATTACTTGTAACATCCTCCTCGCCCTGGAGGGTTGCTCACTTCGTTCGCAACTTTTTGCCTACGGGCAAAAAGCGAGGCGTCCTTAGTAATTTGAAATTATTCCGTGATGCATTTCCTGGTTTTGTATATAGAGGTAAGTAAGAGCAAAATTGCTGTTACCAACACCGTCGCAAAAATATCCTTCTGTCCAGAAATGTCCGTCGGGATATCGCTTTCGCAGCGCTGGACACAATCGAAAAAAAATGTACGATGATAACCCTTTCACAATTTGCAGCGCTTTCGCGTCGCTCATCGTTCTCGGAGCATCTGCAGTCATATGCACATGCTCGTCCATTACTTTTATGATCTCAATTTCTATCTTATGCCGCTTGCATGCTTCCTCAATCGCAGCTCTGCACATGACTTTTAATTTTTCTTTTTGCATCATATGATACCGATATTTTGGTGTCAGCTGAATGTGTTTTTTATTTGCTCCAACAGAGCTTCCGCCGTGTTTGTATTCCATGTTTTCTCCGAAAAATTTATTTAGAATGAGTCAGTTCTCTCTATATTTACTGTATTCAAAGGGGCTGCTGTCTAGCTCCCTTTGAATAATACTGTTAGAAATAAATAATTATCGACGAATAAACGCAATTCATCCAACCACTAAAGTGGCTGGAGTTCTTGCGAGAGTTCTAATCTCATATTATCTTCGCCAAATAAAAAAGCGAATCTTTGTTGTAGTTTTTCCAGGATAATCCGTTACCGTTGCACTAATAAGCGATTCACTCACAAAAACATCTTTATCTAAAGGTATACCGTCATTACAAATTTCATTTACTTTACAAATATTTATTTTAAAATCCCAATTAGAAGGGAGGTTTTTAACTATAAACGCGTCAATCAGAATATGTTCTCCTCGCACAGCCTCAGCCCGCATTCCCTGATCATTACTAACAAAATCCAAAATTTTTTTTTGCATATCATAAATTCCCTCTGAAGATGTATTTTGTTTGTTTATTTGAGGGTAAATATAAAGAATGACTGTAGCGATTAGTAAAATTGCAATAAATGCTTCAACAATTCTAAGCCACGCTTTTTTATTCTTCATCATTTCCACATTCGAATATTAAAAATATAATCATACATAACTCCTTTATCATCCATTACGCTAATAGGAATATCTCTAGAAAAAACTTCTGTATTTTCAGAAATCTTATCTCCTGAAACACTTAACTCATTCACAAAATTTCCATCAAAATCACGTACACTAAAAGTAAAATGTCCAATACCTATATCCAATATCAATGATGAATAATCAGCTTCATAAGCAGCTTTTAAATCAGTAATTTTTTTTCTAACAATAACTTCTTTTTGTGTATAAGCTCCTAACGAATATGCCTTTCCCAATTTTCCTGAACAACTAATAACTCCTACCATTCCAGGATTAAAAAAATTCCCGTAATAGATAGTATATCTCAATGGCTTTCCAGGATTACTTATCTCTTTAATTTCAATAAAATTATCTCCATATATTTTATTAAACTCTTTAAGATCATAACAATCTTCAGAAGTTTCTACGATAACCGATAATTTTCCAACTGGTTCACTTAATCTCTTTAATAACATATCAGATTCTCGGTTAATTGAAATTTTTTGTGTAGACTCATAAAAAGGATTTAAATATAAAAAAATAAAAAGTAAAAAACCAACAAATAATACAAATGATATAATCATCTCTACATGACCTTGTCCTTTTCTATCCATATTACAAAAAGATTTTCAATCCAGTATTTATTAAGATCGCAATAACCATTAAAATAAATGAATGTTTTAATCCAGGAACAGCTCGTCCTTCAGAAAGCTTTCCAATAATTAACCCTGTAAAAAAACCTTGTATAACTAGAAGCCACAAAAAAGGTTGAGCCAGTTGTTCGGCAGTTAAAATTCTCTTAGGGGATATAGGAAATCCCGGAATACCTGAAACATCGCTACCCCCTAATTCAGTCCCGATACCTGCAGCAATTGGTAGAATCTTGAATTCCATGACAACCATAATAATAATGAATATGAAAAAAATAATATATCCTTGAACAACTAATCCATAAATTGCATTCATTCTATCTTTTTTTAATTTTTCAATTTGTGCAACAGAATTAACGACAGATTCCAAAATATCTTCTAATTCTCCGCCTGCTTTTTCAGATTCACTCATAATGTTAATTGCGCGAGTTATAGTAGGG
This sequence comes from Candidatus Pacearchaeota archaeon, assembly GCA_018303785.1. Classification (GTDB taxonomy): domain Archaea; phylum Nanobdellota; class Nanobdellia; order Pacearchaeales; family GW2011-AR1; genus ARS1285. The sequence goes on along the minus strand of JAGVXM010000009.1, from coordinate 11,648 downwards.
CTATCAATATCACGAGCAAAAGTTTGTAAAGCCGTTTTTACAGGAATTCCTAACGCAATTTGATTTGCAAGTTTTTGCACGTGCGAATTCAAATCTCCATAATCTTTCGAGGTAACATTAACAACACTTTTACTAATCGGCGTTCCTGCCTTTACATTTTCAACAAGGTTTCTAGCAAATTCCAAAAAAATACGCTCTTTTTCTTTCGTCTTATTCGTCTCTACAATAAGATAAATAAAAAAAGGCAAACCGGCTATAACAAATGAAATTCCAAGTATAAAATAAAATAAATCAGTTCCGCGTAAAAAAATATATGCCAAAACAACAATAATTAACGACAACACAATACCAATTATCTCGGTTCGATTAATCTCAAGCTTGAAAATTTTTAATGGCTTCATTACATTGGAGGCTGTTTTAATTTAAGTACAAGTAAAAAAATCAGATTCAAAAAAACAATTGTAAGAATAAGTAAAATAGTAAGTAAACCAAATCCTAAGTCAAATATACCGCCGCCTAATCCTGTACTTCCAATAATAATAAAAATCATTAAGAAAATTAAAGGTGCGGCTATTGCAACGCTTATATAAACATCCATAAACGTTTCAGAAATTCGAGTATATCGCTCTCGTTCTAATTTGTAATCGAAGAGCATGTTTTCCGCATGCTTATTGAGAAATCGGTGTAAATCTCCGCCAGATTTAATTGTAGCCGATAATCCGTTTAATAATTCGCCTAATCTGTAAGACGGAGACGAAATTGCAGCCTTTCTCAAAGCAGTTACAATATCCTCTCCATGAAAATTTATCAAATTAAGAATCTTTTTAAAAACTATATTCGAGTAGCGATATTCACCGCCTTTTACAATAATATCAAAGATATTTACAGGATTAACTCCGGAAGAAGCAATAACTGACATGTGAATAGTTACAAACGGCAATTCCTGATCAATCCTATTTCCTACATTCTTCGATTCAGTCATAGGATAATAATAAAATAGAAATCCAGCAACGAAAGGAGCAACAAAAATTATCCAAAAATAAGTTAAAAATTTACTTAAAACACCTGTCTCAGCAAAACTAATAAATGGAAAAACCAATGATACATCGAAAAACATTAAGAAACTTACTAATAAAAAACCAGCGATAAAAGTTAACAATACAGTAAAAAAAATCATGGACAAATAAGTGCCTAAAACAAATCCTGAATTGATTTTTCTTAAATGGCGATTAAGATTCCCAAAATATCCATTCTCAATAAAATTATTTGAAATGTTCTTAAAAAACATATTCGATACTTTAGCGTAGCGATTTGATTTCCTGATTGCTCCTACTATTGGTTTCTGAACTGTGTATTTTTTCTTAAGTTCAGATATTGTCAAATTACTCATACTTAAATTTTTAAGAAATTCCTTCTTATCATCTTCGCTGATGACAATAGAAATTTTTTCTTTTTCGTTGGGAGCATATTGAACCGTAGTTAAGGGAACTGGCCTTGTAATTTGTTTTGACTCATTGCTTTTTGAAACTACAGGCGATCCGGCATCAGCAATCAGTTGAGGAATAGAATCATTTAGAATTTTCAATTGATTCGTTAATGAATTAAGAATATTTATCAACAGGACTTTTTCCTGATTATCACCAACATAAGCCCCCTTAACTTCTATCGAATTAATATAATCGAATTGATTAGAAAAAATGTATAATTCTCGGGCTATCTCCTTCATTTGCTTAATATTATTTTTTAAAGCATCAAAATACATTTTGAGACAACACACCAGAAATTTTTTTATGAATATCTTCAATTTCGTCTTTTAATTTATCTACTTCACTAGAATTTTGAGAATAAGATCTCTCAAGTTTATCAGTAGCATTTTGCAAATTATCAATTAATTGGATAACTATCTGAATATTTCGCGGATCACTCATTTTACTCCCCTTTTGATAAAAACAAAAATACTGTTTAGTTTATTAAGGTTATGATGAATCCAATCTCATGAACATTCCTATCAAACAAATCTATATCCTCTCTCGTAAAACTAATATATTTTTATTAGTCCTATTTAGTTGCCCAGCAAACTACAATAAACCAAATGCTTCTAAAACAGCTTTGGGATTTTTATAATATTCATTAATAATACGCTGAGTTTGATCGAAATCATAAATCTTCCGCCTATGCATTTCGTACAATAATCGAGCGCGGAGCATAAGCTCTCTATGTAATTCATCAACGGTCACTCCGTATCGTTTCGCAATTTTTTCAAATACCTTAATATTTTTCTTAGAATAAAATGAATCATCCTCTGGATTCCATACAAAAGGAGTATTAGTTATCGAAGAACCATCTTTAGCAACATTTACTACCTCGCTGATCTCACGTAATTTTCTTGTTTGTTGTTTATTGACAATTGCATGGGACATCACGGCAACTGCATCAAGAATATTTATCAACGTAGGAGAAAGTTCAATAGGAGGAGTTTCCAATCTTTTAACAAGCGTATCAATAGAATCTGCGTGTACCGTGCCAATTGAAGAATGTCCTGACGCCATTCCTTGAAATAATACTGAAGCTTCTTTTCCTCGCACCTCTCCAACTATAACATAATCAGGATTTTGTCTAAAAGAATTTTTTAACAAACTAAATAAATCCACCTCACCAATTTTTTGAGTGCCGAATGATAAACGTGCTACACTCGGAAGCCAATTTTCTCTAGGTAAATTCAATTCTCGAGTATCTTCGATACTTACAACTCGTGCTTCAGGAGGAATAAAAAACGCAATAGCATTTAACAGCGTCGTTTTTCCAGAAGCAGTCCCGCCAACAATAAGTAAATTAGCCTTATTCTCTAAAAGAATCCAAAAATATGCAAGCATTTCAGGACTTGCCGTTCGCATACTAATCAACTGACTAGGCGTCCACGGAATCTTAGTAAATTTTCTAATTGTAAAAGTAGGTCCACGAGACGTGACATCAGTCGTATAAGTCGCATTAACTCTCGATCCATCAGGCAAACTCCCGTCAAGCAAAGGATTGGCATAAGAGACATATTTTCCACACCGCTGTGCGATTTTCTCAACAAAATTAGAAAGTTTATCTATTGAATCATAAGAAATATTGGTCTTCATATTTCTATAAATTCTATGGACAATGTATATCGGCGTGTTAATCCCGTTACATTCAATATCCTCAATAAAATAATCTTTTATAACTGGTTCAATTTCATTTAATCCGATAAAATCTCTAAACAAATAATAAAATATTTTCTTATAAGACTCTTCGCCCATCTTCAAATTTAATTCATCAATCAACAACTTAGAAGTTTTGTAAATATAATCCATCATGGAATCGGCAGTGCTTTCAACTAGAACATTTACATTAATTAACTCCTCCATGCTTTTTTCTAAAACTTTGAGCATTTCTTTTTCATTCGCTTCAAGAATCGGCTCTTCTACTTCATAAATTAATTCTCCCTTAACTTCGTCCCAGTAAATATGAACACTTACATATGGAGAAATGAGTGTATAACGAATATCAATTTTAGTTTTATCATCTATTTTTGGTAACGGAGGGATGGCCGGATTTAAATTGATATTAATTCGTTCCATGATCACCTTTTTTAATATAACTAAATGGGAGTATTTAAAATTCACGGTTTTTAAAATAGTAAAGGTTACTTCTTGATAGTCAGAGGTATTAATTGATTATTTTGGAAAAGGAGGTTTTCCATGTACTTTCTGACATTCTGCTATACCTACTTTTTTCCAAATGCCACCGACACATTTTTTGCATTCGTCAAAATTCACGCCGCAATAAGCAACCTGGTTATTCAGATAAGGAGAACACGCTTGTCCAAAATCACACGCTCCGCCAGAAATAGTGTAACTAGTTCCACAAAAATGAATACTAATAGGAGTGCCTGCATTCGGAGGGATACCTGGTTTACCGGCGGTATTAATCATACCCGTGCATTGATTTGCCGTAACCGTGAGTTCACCACAATAATCAATCGCAGCAGCAGCAGCTAAAAATTGGTCAATACATTTTTGAATATTAGCAAAATTACCCGCAGTACAACAGCCTAAATCTTTATAGACAGGAATTCCGAGTGTAGCACACACCACCATATTATTACATAATTGCGAGGTTTGCGTCGGATTGCTATGATGAATTTTAATAACAGCTGAAACAGAAAAGTCACACTGAGCGTTATTCAGTTTTTGCTCAATAATGTTCCATGAAGTTCCTTCAGGAAAAATAAAACATTCATCATACCCTAACAGTTTGCAAAATGTTTTATATAATGCACATGCTCCTTTAAAAGACGAGTCATAAATACACACATGACACTTCTTATTTGCTAAATTAACGGTATCAGAATTTGGAGATAAAATTACATTTTCCTTATACGGGAAAAACTTCATATATAAAACAAAAAAAACAACGAGGATAATTACTATAATAAGAATAAGTTTTACATGTAGTTTTTTAGAAACTTTTCTCGAATTAGTCGCTCTCTCTCTCTTAGTACGCACCATCTTTTTAAAAAATTAAGTTTTCAACTATATAAATCCACCTACTTACACAATATCAAAATCAAGATGAACTTTTTCTCCAATATGATTATCTCCCACATTTTCTACCTTCAACCGATTAGTACCGCCATGAATAACTTTTATTCCATCTCCTCCATCAGCAGTTATGTCAAAGGTAGAGGCATAATCTAATTCTAGTCGAATCGTATAACGTTTTCCCACAGCAACAGTTTCAATAAAAATTTCACCATATTTTATTTTTTGTCCAGGCTCACTAAATTGCAAAGGCGAATTCTCTAAAATAAAAGTAATTTTATCTTGTACTGGATCAATTTCAAAAGTCCCTTTATCTGATTTCAAAAAAATAACTCTTATGTTTCCTGCAACATCAGACACTTCTAAAATTTCACGATGTAATGCATCTAAAGAATTAATAGATTGTCTAATAATACTGCGTTCTTTTATTTTGGTAATTTGAGGGATGGTAATTGACAAAATAATTGTAATAAGTGTTAATCCAATTAGCGTGTATAAGGCAGTCTCTACCCAAATTTGAGATTTTTTTGAAAATGTATAATCAAAAAAATAATTTTCTCGACAAGTTTTCATTAGCACAATTCTACAGAATTTAATTCGTCAGATTTATCACATAATTGACCGGTTTTCATAATCGGATAAACTTTTATTGAATCAGGTTTTGAAATAACTCCGGTTAGATTATATGCTCTAGCGGTATTTTTTTTTGGTAATTCCATAATTCCCCCACCATACATAGTAATTTCAGGAGGAAACAAATTTTCCCTAATTTCATAACTCTTAGTTGTAGCGCCTCCAAGCTCTACTGCGAATCCTCCTAAACTCTGATTATCTTTAAATTCCACTTGAAATATCATTATTTGATTACTAAAATCATAACAATTATATTGAGGCTTGTTGCTAATTGAAACCTCTTGTAAAACATTAATGCAATCAGCGTCACTTAGTCGTTCCTTGACAAAATTTACTAAAAAACTTGCAATAAGCATAGTTGCCACAATAACTAATAGAATTAATAAAACTGTAGAAATGACTTCACTTTGAGAGCGTTTTCCTCGAAGATTCAATACTTCTATTTTATTTTTTCCTGTAAAAAAATTATCTTTCATTAAATTTTAACACCCGTTTCTTCAGGACACTGAAATTCTTTATTTCCGCCCTCGGTTTTCCCTAATAATACAGGAATAACAACTATCTCATCATATAGATCATACGTTTTGATATTTGGATCAAAGGTCGAATCCAAAATAACTCCGAATCCAGGATTAACACTCTGATAAAAATTTAAAATTTCTGAGTTACCACTATTAGTTTCAACAACCTTCAAATTAAAACGATATACCGGAACATTTCCGACATTATCGAAGCCAAAAGACCTATCATTATTTATCAGAGGTTCGAGTCGAACTTCATTGCAATATTCATTTACTCGCTTTATATTGCCATCAATATTTTTCTCGATTATTTCTTTAACAAATCCGCGCGCCCATAAAATAATAATTATAGCTATCACAATAACAATCATTATTAATAAGACCGTAGACACAACAGGAGACACCCCTTTTTTTTCCTTCATAATTGATGAATTCATTTTTTCCTTAAATATCTTTCTGTATTATTTAATTTTACAATTATTTATTTTTTGATTAATGACCGCATTCTCGCAGACAATATTTGCTTTTCCTGATTCAGATTTTATAAATGGTTGAATTCGTAAGCTCAGTATTTCAAAATCAGAATCAGGTATACCTAAATTTCCAAATTCAATTATCGAAACTCCATCCGGTGAAAGATTAGGACTAAATGAATAGCTTCCTTGATTGGAACCATCCAAACTTCCTTTGACAGATAACGGAGTTATCGGTACTCTATCAGGATTATTGCTTACCCGAATCATAAATCCATCAACGTTAAAACGCCCGTTATTTTTCAATGTAACCCTAAATGAATCAATAGCACACTCATATTCAATGATAGTTAAAGATACTCCATCCTCACAGCTTGTAACCGGTTTTACATTTGCAATTAATTTTAGTGAAGAATATAATGCAACGGCCATAAAAAGACCTAAAGAAATCAATAAAACATAAGACAACATTTCACTAACCCCTTTTCTTCCCCTTATTTTTTTATTTACCATCTTTTTTTCCAGGTTTCTTATCTTTAGCATCGGTACTCTTTTTAATAAATGTTTCACTATTTTCTTGCTGATTAGCGGCGACAAAATAAAATATTTCGTTTTCACTTATATCAAAAGTATAAGTATTATCCAAAAATTCAATATCTATAGTGTCTTTTCCTACTAATTCATTTTTGGCAATCTTTTTTATTTTTGCATAACTATTAATATTATTCCAACTTGCTGATCCGAGGCTAATTGTCCCTGAAATTTTGCGGTTATACTGGAGAGCACTAATCCCTTCTCGATTGCCATAAACAAAAATAATATTAGAATTATCCCCTGTTTTTTTTAAATAATATTCGCCAACATCATCAGAGGTAAATTTGGTAAGTAATTCTTGTAGATTTTCTTTATTATAAATGCCATATTCAATTAGGTTATAACTTTCACGATTTAAATCAGAACTTATATCATCGATAGTCTGTGGTTTTGGATTAACAATAATATATGTTGAAATGCTAATTAAAGAAAATAAAATAAAACTAATAATAATGGCTGCCATTAAGTAGAATTGCCCTCGTTTTTCCATGTATAAAAGAGGATTGTATATTTTATAAAGATTGTTAACAAGATAAATTAATTTGATGTTTGAATCTAAATTTTTTTAAACATTCGTTTTATTATAATATCATATCTTTAGAGGATCATCAAACTGGAAAAGAAATAATATCGCCATATATTTTAATTGGTAAAAAGAATTTACAAGATATGCTGTTAATACTGATACATTTAAAAATTGTCAAAATTAGTTAATGCTGCCAGAAACTACGGCTCTCGATGTAAGAAGTGAAAAATTAAAATATTTGCCAAATTCTCGAGGAGTGCCTGTTTTTGCAGTAATCGGAGAATATAATCGTGGTTTATACGGTATAAATAGAAATATAAGTTTTAAAAAACAACATCAGCTTGAACAACTGATTGGAGTCATACCCTTAGAAATTTTGAAAAAAGAAATACCAAAGGTATATGAATCCATAAAAAAAGTTTTTGATTCCAGAATGGATAACAAAACCTATGCATTTTAGAAATTACTCTGAACCGTTTCCCGAAAGCCAATAATATTGTTCTCGGTATCTTCAATTAGTCATAATCGAACTGAATTAAAATTCAAAACTTGAATTTCTGATATTTCTAAAAATAAGTTTAAATAATTTTGCAGTCCAAAAATTTAAATAGAAGCAAGTAGTACAAAATTTATGAGTATTGATCGGGAATCACTCGAAATATCAGAAAAAACATTAAATGCACTTGTCCTCATTTGTTCTGCTCATCCTCACGATACATTCTATTGCAATTTAAGACAACAATTACATTCCTACATTAAAGATTCTGAAGCAAGAAAATATTTTCATTTTAATCGATTTGGATGTTCCACAGATATCGATGAGGGCGTTTCAATGGTAGTTATGTATGGCGGACTAGTATCCTGCTCTCAAAATCTTCATCGAACAACGCAAATGCTATATAATCAATTAGAGATAATTAAAAAATCCAGTATATATTTTCCTGAAGAAGATAAAAAAATTTTTTCAGATATCGGTAGAAAATTAAAAATTCACGAATTCTACTCCAAAAAATGATCAACGAGTTAAAGCAGACTCAGAGGTTTGCTCAAAGCAACTAAAAAAGTTTCCTCAATAATTTCTCGGCTTTGCTATCCTCCAAGCATCAAAACTTATGATGAGGGCTGCTCCGATCAAGGTCTGACCCGATTCACACAAGCACGATCAAGAAGGACAAAGCGTCAACGTCATTATCGAGACTTCTTTAATAACTTCTCACGCCCCTCCTCTCAGCTTGCATAAAGCTCACTTGCAATCGCGGAGAGCTAACCCGCGAGCCTGTCTGCAAAAATAAAAAGAAATTAGGTTATTTAAAAGTATTGAATTAGAAACTATTAAAATTCCTTAAACTACACTGAATTAAAGAATATTCTTTATTCAATTCTTCTTGTGAATCCAGATAAAACAAACCACCATTATTCAGTTTATTAGTCAAATTCTGGAGTCGATCAGGCTCTAATTGCTCGCCATTATAATACCCAAATAGTGCATCTTTCTCTTTTTCAGTAATATGATCTAAACGTGCAACTATGTGCCATCCATTATTCCTAGCATATAATTCAAATGTAGAATTTAAGGTATCAATTCCACAGTCTCGTCTGTGATAATGATGCTTATCTTTAGAAATATATACATTATACAAATATTTTTTCTTGTGTAAAGCTATCATGTTTAGGGATAATATAATGTGAGGGGTAGGATTCGAACCTACGAAGGCACTAAGCCACAGGATCTTAAGTCCTGCCCCTTTGGCCACTCGGGAACCCTCACATACAAAAACTAAAAATGCACTCTTTAAAAAAGTAATGTTTGCTATGCCCCCTTTATCTGAGCATTCTCAAGCCATTTCTCATCTTTCATGCACAAAGAACAAACATAGAGAAATTCATTCACATTTTTCTCATTTTTAATTTTAATCACAGTTCCTTGCAATTTTCCAAAATCCTCTGTAATACTTTCACCGCATAAAATACACTTCTTACTCATTGAAAATAAAACCAAAATTATTTTATAAGTCTATCGCATTCATCTATTATTCTGAAAATTTATAAACACCTTTCCTTTCATTAAACTATGTTCCAAGAAAAGATTATTGAACTTCTTTCAAAAGAAACCAGTTTAAAAAATGAATTGATCGAGGAAATCTTAGAGATCCCTCCACGAATGGAACTCGGCGATTTTTCTTTTCCCTGCTTTGCCTTAATAAAAAAATATAAAAAAAAACCAGTAGAAATAGCCCAATATTTACAAAAAAAATTTTCTGAAAAATTGATTAAAGAATTAGAAAAAATAGAATCAAAAGGCCCGTATCTGAATTTTTTTATAAACAAACAACTTTTAGCAAAAGAAATTTTACAAATTAACGCAAGCTTCGGTAAACAGAATATTGGTAAAAAGAAAAAAATTGTTATCGATTTTTCTCAGCCTAACATCGGTAAACCAATGCATGTCGGACATATTCGTTCAACAATTTTGGGAGATTCTCTCATGAGGATATATAATTTTTTAAACTATTTTCCGATTGGAGTTAATTACTTAGGCGATGTAGGATTACACATTGGAAAATTAATTGTTGCTTATGAATTATGGCTTGATAAAAAAGCGTTACAAAAAGATCCAGTAAAAGAATTACTTAGATTGTATGTAAAATTTTGCGCAGAGGAAAAATCAGAAGTTACCGAAGGTACTGAAGAAGAATTTCAAGATAATGAATGGACTAACAAAGCAAAAGAAAAATTACGTCTCTTAGAATTAGGTGATGTCAAAGCTCACAAAATTTGGAATGATATTAGAAAACATTCAGAAAAGGGTTTTAATAAGATATATGAAATATTGCAAGTTAATTTTACAGAAACCGTAGGTCAAAGCCAATTTTCTGACAAAGGAAAAGAAATTGTTTTAGATGCATTAAAAAAAGGAATCGCAAAACGCGAAACAGATGGCGCAGTTTATGTAGAGTATCAAGATAAATCAAAGGAAGTAAGAAAAAAATTTATTTTAAGAAATAATCAAACTGCTTCATATATAACACAGGATTTAGGAGCTGCAGTCCTCCGAAATACAAAATACAAATTCGAGAAAATGATTTATGTCGTTGACTTTAGACAAAGCGACCATTTTGATAGTTTATTTTCAATTTTGAAAATGCTTGGATACGATTTTTCAGAAAAATGTCATCATCTTTCTTTTGGCGCGGTTAAATTTGAAAATGAAATTTTTGCTACAAGAGAAGGAAAAGTTATTTTATTAGAAGATGTATTAGCTAAAACAATTGAAAAAGCAAAGAAAGAAATACAAAAAAGAAAAACTGCGGGCAGCCCGGAAAAAGTCGGCGTTGGAGCAGTTAAATATATGTTCTTAAAAAATGAGCCAATAAAAGATATATCTTTTTCTTGGGATATTCTCAACTTTGAGGGTAATACTGGTCCCTACCTTCAATATTCCTATGCACGTGCTTCATCGATAATAAAAAAAGCAAAAAATACAAATATAAAATTGGAAATTCCTGAATTAAGCCAGTCAGAAATTGCATTAATGCTAAAAATTTCAAGATTTCCAGAAGCAATTAGAGCTGCCGGAGAAAAATTAAACCCAGCTTTAATCGCAAATTATAGTTATGAGCTGGCACAACTATTTAACGAGTTTTACCATAATTGTCCAGTTTTAACAGCAGACCCGAAACTAAAATCTTTCCGTCTTCAACTAATTGAAAGTTTCAGAACAACGGTAAAAAATGCCCTGCATCTTTTGGGAATAGAAGTTATGGAAGAAATGTAAAATGAAACTTTTCCGCATTTTTTCCTCCATTATTCTAATTATCGTGCTCCTCACATATTTTTACTTCTACTCTTCAGATACCAATGAAAAAAATAAGATTTCAATACAAATAAAAAATCAAACATTTATACTGGAAAAAGCGATAATTGAAAAAGAAAAATCAAGAGGCCTAATGTATAAAACTTTAGAAGATAATGAAGGGATGATTTTCATTTTTGATAATGAACAATCTAGATCATTCTGGATGAAAAATACACTGATTCCATTAGATATAATTTTTCTTGACAAAAATAATAAAATTGTTGATATAAAAGAAAATTTTCAACCATGCAGAGAAGATCCATGTGAAAGCTATCAATCGAAACCCGCAATGTATGTCATTGAACTGAATGCAGGAACGATTGAAAAATTAGAAATACGCAACGGAGATATTATCAATTTCAGCTTAATAAAGTAATCTGTGTTATCCCGTTAATATTTCCTAACGATATATTAGTTCGGGATTTCATGTTTCATTTTTCTTGTAAAAGCTTGTGAAGGTGTTTCAAGTATTTCAAA
>JAGVXM010000046.1 GCA_018303785.1 Candidatus Pacearchaeota archaeon | reverse complement strand
CCGATTAATAGTGATTTTGGAGCGTAGACCATTATTAACGTTAGAATCAAAGTTACCAGAATGCAGATTGAAGAAAAATAAATGAATGAATATCCTTTGTACTCTGTTTTTTCTTCGATATATAATTCTTCTTTGTACATCAAGTAGATAAGAGAAATAATGACTAAAAATAACATTAATAGGATAAAAGATATAAATGGTTTGACGTAGGCTAAGGACATCAATGCAATCATTGGGCCCATTGTTCCGCCCATAATGCCCGCCATCATGCCTTCCATGACTCCCATGACTCCGCAACAGTTTCCTGCCCAGACTCCTACAGCCATTCCTATTATTACTCCGGCTAATCCTCCAAAGAACATACCGTTTGTTGCACCAACGATCATTCCAATAGATAATCCTGATGTCATTCCTAAAGTCATACCTATCATCATTCCGGTCATGCATGGAATTGTTCGTTTGAATGATTTAATGTGGTAGAGCGCAGTCGCGTTAATAACCACTGTCATAATTAATAGCGCGGTATAATAGCCATATTTTTCTATAAATTGAGGTATGTCTTTGAAAAGGATGAAATAAGCAATTAGCTCGATAATTATTAAGACAATAAGTGTCCCTAAAAATACTTTAAGCATGTCTTTCTCAAAAAGTTTTACTTTTTTCTGTATTTTGTGATCGCTCATATTATATTTTTGATTTGTTGGCCTTAAAAATGTTAGTACATTCGTTTTTTTATTTTTTTTAATAGAGTCGAATTAGTAACAACTGTTATTGAAGATAAGGCCATGGCGATTTCTGCAATAATTGGATTCAATAAACCTGATATAGCCAAAGGAATTGCAATTATGTTATAAATAAAAGCCCAGAATAAGTTTTGTTTTATTTTTGAGAAAGTTGCTTTTGATAAAATAATTGTGGAGACTACAGCTCGGATATCTCCGCGGACGATGACAATGTCTCCTGCTTCAATAGCTATGTCTGTGCCAGTTCCCATTGCTATGCCGACATTTGCCTGCTTTAAAGCAGGCGCGTCATTAACACCATCGCCAACCATTATTACCATCCCTTTTTTTTGTATATCTTTAATTTTTTGTAATTTATCCTCGGGCAAAACTTCTGCAATGTACTCGCATTGTAATTGTTGTGCAATATTTTTCGCGGTTTTTTCATTATCTCCAGTAAGTATTATAACTTTATATTTCATTTTTTTTAGCTGCATTATTGTTTCTTTTGCATACGGTTTTAGTTGATCCGCAACACCGATGATGCCTAAGATTTTTTTGTTTTCAGCGATGAATAATGGCGTTCCTTGAGTTTCTATAATTACAATATCCTTAGATATTTTTTCTAAAGAGACTGAATTTTCTTTCATCATAGTTTTGTTACCTATAGTAATTTTTTTCCCATTTATATACCCTGTAACTCCTTTACCTCTCTCGATTTTAAATTTTGAAACTTTCATTAAATTTATTTTGTTTTTAGTTGCCTCATTGACTATGGCTTTTGCTAATGGATGTTCTGATAAATTTTCTAGAGATGCAGCAAAAGTAAGCAGCTTTTTTTTATCAATATATGAAATTATATCTATTACTGCTGGTTTTCCAATGGTGAGCGTTCCGGTTTTATCGAAGACAACATATTTTGTGTCTTTTAATGTTTGAATGGCTTCTCCTTTTCTAATTAAAATTCCTTTTTCGGCGCCGACTCCTGACGAAACCATTAATGCAGTTGGTGTTGCTAATCCTAATGCGCATGGACAAGCAATAACTAATACTGCGATAGAAGCGAATAATGCTAATTGATAATTTTGCGTGAAAAAAATCCAGCCTATGAATGTTAGAACAGTGATGATTAAAATTGCTGGGACAAAAATGCTCGTAATTTTGTCGGCGAATTTCTGTATAGGAATTTTAGTTCCTTGAGCTTCTTCAACCATCATTATTATATGAGACAAGAATGTGTCTTTTCCAATTTTCGTCGCTTTTACATACAATATGCCGTCTTGATTGATCGTTGCACCGATAACTGCATCATTTTTCATTTTTTCCTGCGGCATTGATTCCCCTGTTACAATGCTTTCGTCAACTGAACTTTCTCCTTCGACAATAATACCATCGGTGGGAATTTTTTCTCCAGGCTTGACAATCATAATGTCTCCTATTTTTATTTCTTCAATTGAAATCTCAATTTCTTTTCCATTCCTTTGTACACGTGCTTTTTTTGCGCCTAAGTGCATTAATCTTTTTATTGCGTACGTTGCTCTTCCCCGCGCTTTGCTTTCGATATATCTTCCGGTAATAAAAAATGCCATGATCATTCCTGAAATGCCAGAGTAGTCAGAAATATCAAGGAATAACGAAAGAATACCGCTGAGATATGCGATGAACGTACCTAACGCAATTAACGAATCCATAGTAAAATAAAGAGTAATATATCCCCTCAGGCCATACTTCATGGTGTCGAAGCCAATAATAAATAAAACTGGGAATGCAATGACAAGGAAAATTATCGTCGTTATTTTTTCATCGAAGAACATTATACCTGCAAATCTTTCTAACAACATAAGCACTGCAATAGGAATTACTAACAGCCAAGCTATCCACATTTTTTTTCTTGCTGATCGCATTTCTGCGTCTTCGACTGGTTTTTCATGACTATGGTTATGCATGTTACGATTTTTCATGTTTCTTATTCTATGCTTATTATTTTATATCCTGCTCGTTCAACTGCTTTTGATAGCTCTTCATTCTTTGCGCCTTCTTCAGTTACAAACGCCTTGTTTGTCATCAAGCTTACTGATACTTCTTTAACACCGGGAACTTTTTTTAAACTTTTTTCTATATTCGACGCACAGCTTGCGCAATGCATTCCTTTGATGTAGATAATCTTTTTTGTCATATTAATTATTCGATACACCTCCTTTTAATCCTATGGTTACATATGAAAAAATTCCTATATTTTTTTGTTTTTTAATTGCGAAGCCTGATTCTTTGAAAATATTTTTCATAGCTTTCTTTGTATAAATCCAATTATTTCCTGGTTCCAATACATGAAAGAGGTAATTAAAAACTTTTCCAAAATCTAACTCCGTTATGATAAGTGTTCCTTTATATTTTAAAACTGCACGGAACCGTTTCATTACTTTTTTATGTTCAGGAAAATGATGGAAGGCGTCAATAACAAAAATATAATCAAAATAATTTTCTTTGAATTTTTTATCTAAATCAAGAACTGATAATTGAATAAATTGCCCGTGGGGAATTTTTTTCTTGGCTTGATTGAGCATTTTTTTTGAAATATCAATACCGTAGAGATCTAAGGTTTTATTTTTTTCAAGTATGAGAAACAAATTTCCGGTTCCTGTTCCTGCATCCAAGATTTTTGCATTGTGTTTTATCTTCACCTCATTAACCGTTTTTTTGATAACTGAAAAAAGCCATTTTCCAATTATGCCTTGATCGTATACTGGTGAAACTATATCAAATATATTTTCGTTTTTATGTTGCTGTTTCTGGATGTTCATTTTATTTTTATTGCGTATTTTGCTATTTCTAGATTGCAGGACTTATGTTTTTCACACCATGCCTGACATTTTTCAGCTATCTTTCCTCGACGATATAACCAGCCGCATTTCTCGCATTTATACACTATTTTTCCTTCTAAATTTACTTCTTGTGCCATTTTATTTTACAAACGCATTATATATTGCTGCATACATTGCTCCGATTAGGTATCCACCAATAACTGCAACGCCAAATCCTAGAAGCGTTCTTCCACCAAATGTTGGTGTTACTGCAATTTGCGTTAAATCAATTCCATGCATAAAAGAACTAAAGAGCATTAATGCTAGATCCGTTGCTGTTAAAACTAAGACTAAACAGATAATACTGATGATTAAAAATGTAAACGCTAATGCCAGCCCTGTTGCATGAATACTTATCTTTTCTGCCATTTTGTTTATATTATCCTCCTTACGATTTTATTATGATTGTGAGTTAAATTAAAAAATAAAAAAATTATTATCTTCTTCGTGGATGCTGTATTTGTTTTATTAATATAGTAATTAATACTACGAGCGCGATTATTATGAGAATACTGAAAATCAGATTCATGGTTGAAACTGGCGCATTATTTCTATATGTTCCTACTATTATATTTTGATTGCTGCTGCCGTAATTTCTTCCCATCATCACATTCATCATGTTCATCGGCATTGCTCCACGTTGTCCGCAATAAAACATTTTTCCCATGTTAATGTGAACTTGCTGCAATGATTGGCTGCCTTCTCCGCCCATTCGTTCATCCATTATTTCATGTAATTCGCCCGGGTGCATTTGCTCCATGTAATAATCTCCTAATATCTCTAATTGATAATTGGTGATTTCATTACAGGAAATTTTCTGTTGAATTATTGCTTCTGCCTGTTCAACGATTTCTTCTTCAATTGCCATGACGTTGATCATGGTAATTGCTACAATTATTCCAATTATTGAAATTATTTTTTTCATTTTATTTTTGAATTTGTTTCATTAACCAAACAATGAATAGAACTAATGCAACCAAAAGTAAGACGCTGAAAATCCATCCAAAGATCATCATCGATCCAAATCCAAGACCTCCCATCATATTATTCCCCATCATTCCATATCCGGAATTATAGCCTGGCATAAATGTTCCCAAAAAACTGAGTAGTACTGCGATTGCTATGACCACAATTAGGATAGTAGTAATATTTGAATTGTCTTTCATATTAATGTGTATGACCTCCTTTCATTTTATTTTTTCGTGCATGAAGAATATGAATACAATACTGAGACATGTGATTATCGATTATTTCTATGAGTGGAAGTATCGTTTTTTCATTCAATTTATAATAGCGATATTTTTTATGAATTTCAACGGTTACAAAACCGCATCTTTTTAATCGGGCTAAATCATGGGAAAGATTGGACTGATCCATTTTTAATTCCTGCATTAATTCAGAAACATTCTTTTTTCCATGACGCAATGCATTAATAATCTTTAGTCGGGATTCGCTGACTAATATGCCAAAGAAAATTTTGTACGCATTATAAATATCATCTTTTTTGAAACCATGTTTATGCGCGTGATGTAATATGTGTTTGTTTATCATATGATAATTTAGTACATGTAATATATAAATATTGTTGTTTTATGAATACTACATACTCCTAAAATAGTTATGTTTTTTTCGTAATGGACCATACGGTTTCTTTAGCAATACAAAAATGCATTGATGTATGCCATTCTTGTGCATTAGTATGTAAACAAACTATTATCCATTGTATTCATGAAGGGGGCAAGCATAGTGATCCGGAGCATTTGGAGCAGCTTATTAGCTGTACTGTTATTTGTCGGCGAGTGTTGATGCAGGAATTTTAGAAGTATTAATCCATAAAATTCCTGCCCCAAAAAGTTCTGACTATTCCGAAGAACTTTTTGATGTCATGGCTGCACATTCTCCGTATATGGATCAGATGTGTGTTATTTGCGTGGATATTTGTGAAAGTTGTGCTGAAAGCTGCGATCAGTTTGATAATAAAGAAATGAAAAAGTGTGCAAATGAGTGTCGTGCATGCGAAAAAGTTTGTAGAGATATGACACAGTGAATTAATCTTTCCCGTAAATAATTCCGACTAGTGTTCCTAGAATTGCCCCATTGATGAGATAAAAAGATCCTTCTAATATAATAAAAGAATTAACAGATGTTGAAGCGAATTTGGCTGCTTCAGCTAAAACGCCAACACTTCCCATTAAAATTCCAAAAGCTACAATACCGAAGATTAACCCTTCTTTGATTGGATGTTCCCCTCTTCTGAATAATTGGAAAATGTATACAAATGCTAATCCTTCTAAGATAAACGAAGTTATGCCTAAAGCAATAATCTGTTCAGTAATTATGAACCCTACTACAATAAAAGAAATTAATGCTGCAAGATATTTTTAAATTTCACAAATAAAGAAATTAATTAGGATATTTAAATTTTTTTCACGAGAGGTATTCTTTTTTGTAGTAATATTTAAGGTACACAAAAAAGTGATCTTTTTATAATGAAAAGATTATTAACATTTGGGAGGTAAAAAATGGAAAGAACAATAAAAAAGTTGTGCAAAAAAAATCCTAATCTGAAAAGGGTAACCTTTTGTAAGAACGACAAAATCGGCGGTAATGTGGGATTTTTATATGCCGAAAAACATCACCAGAATTGCCATGAATTCAAGTGCAAGTAAGATTTAAAAACAAGGATATTTTAGATTTTTAGGATGTATTATCTTGTAAAAAGATACTACACCAAAGTAGCCCGTATGGTGTAGTGGTTAGCATTCAACCCTGTCACGGTTGCGACCCGAGTTCGACTCTCGGTGCGGGCGTTTACGGGCGTTTAACTTAGAGTTGCACTTACTTGCTCTTTTTAAGTGTCTTTGAAGTTATCTAATAACAAGCCAAAATAAGTTATTCATCGTAGATATTTTTTCTATGCCCAACTTTGATTATTTTAATCTCTTTCTCCAATAATTCGAACAAAACTCTATAATCTCCGACTCTAAGTCTAAATAGGGGTTGTCCTTTCAATCTTTTAATATCTTTTGAAAATGGATCAGTTTCTAGTTCCCTAATTTTTTTAATAATCCTTTTTGCTAGAAGCTTATCAAGCTTTCTTAATTCAATTAAAGCTCTTTTTTCATAGCTTATTTGGTAATTCATATCCCAAACTCTTTTTCAACATCCCCTTGAGTTATGAAATTCTTACTATTTTTTCTTTCTGACAGTTCTTTCTTTGTTTTATCATTAATTTCCATTTGGTCTTCTAACATATTTTCAATTATTTCATTATAGGTTTCTCTCTCAAAAATTCTCATTTTTTCAAGGGTTCTTTTCACATCATCAGATATTTGAATTGTAGTTGTCATTTTCCTTATAGTGAATTATAAATTGCTATAGTATAAAAAACTTTCGTTCAGTCATTAATGTTTGCAGTTTTCATGCTCCAAATGAAATAAGAAAATTCAACTTCAAGTTGGACATCTAAGAATTGTGTACCGGGGTTCATTACGGTGCAGGCGTCAATGCCTCGAAAAATTAGGGTAGTTACTCACCGAGTTTTGATCAAGATATATTTGATATTAAAAAATTGTAAATAGAACAGAAATCTCTTTTGAGTTCCCCGCTTTATCTAAAATTTTTATTGTTAAGTTATGAGCTCCAGATTTAAATGATTCCGAAGATTCACAAATTCCTTTTTTAAGATTTGAACAAAGGTTTTTATCTCTTGGTCTTCTATCCATAGTATCAATATACATTATCTCATCAAAATTTTCTTCGGTAACATTAAAATAAAATTTAACTTTTCTTTTATTTATTGAATAATTAAAGACATTAACAAAAGGCGAGGTCGTATCGATTTTTATTTTGTTTATTCTAGAAGTAGCTCTATTATCCGCTATGTCTTTAATCTCCAACCAATAATTTATTTCTTGCTTATAATAGTTGCTCAAATTAATTTCCATTTCGCAGGTATATTCATCTTAAATCTTTAGGATTCTCTTCTCTAAATTCTATCTTAAAGATTCCATTTGATAATCCTCTTCGAGGCTCTAATTTAGTTATTTTTGGAATTGTGCTATCGACCAAAAATTGTATAGATTTTTCTTCAGTAAGGGATTCATTGATTTGAGCTTTTATAGAAATATTGTGAAGACCCTCATCAAAAGATATTAACTTTCTTTTATCAATTCCAAAACTATCACATTCTCTACATAATATTTTATCTTTTGGTCTACGATCGTTCCAATCGATGAAGGAAATTTCATCTACTATAGATTCGGTCTCAATTTTAAATGGTATCCTATCTTCACTATAAAATATATTTTTTGGGGATATTATGTTAATAAAACATTCTCCTTTATCATCTATTTCTCCATCGCAATTGTTATCTAAACCATCTTTACAAATTTCATCTATTGGATTAATTTTATTCTGAATTATTTTAAAACTCCCATTTATACAAGATTTAATCTCGGGTTTACATGTTCCCACATTTGAGCCATTGCTTACATTTGGAATATTCTC
>JAGVXM010000045.1 GCA_018303785.1 Candidatus Pacearchaeota archaeon | reverse complement strand
GGGTTATTCGCGAGCATTTCCGCGAGTCAAAATGAAAATAAATAGCGAGTGGAAATGAGAGAAGTTTGCGAAGCAAACGCGCAAAAAATTTAGGGGAAAGAAAGATTTTTATAAAAATATACCTTTTATTATGTGCCCTTCATTTGTTATCCTAGGAAACCAATCTGGGCTACACGCATATTCACACAAAAAATAAAATTTTTTGATCAGCACATTGTTGAAGTTAATTTTAAGTCATAAAATACTGAAGAATTCAGTAAGAAAAAAGTGAACAGTAATTACAAGGATGAATGTGCTACAGGTCGCGTGGTTCATTGCTGATTCGGGTGGGGCTTGCCTGGGTTGCAGAGGGGATCCTGGTGCTTCGAATGAATCGCTCGGAATAGCTCAAAGGGCTCTTTAAAAAGAGAATGAAAACATATAACTGCCTCTATGAAACACTGTTTTCTAATAAAAATCTGAAAAACAAAAAGAAATTATGTGCAGAAATTTGAAGAAAATTTTAGAGAAAATATACTGCAATTAAAAAAAGAGTTGCAGGAAGAATCCTATAAACCATCTCCGCTGAAAAAATTCGTTATTCGCGACTCCAAAACGAGAAAAATTTCAAAAGCTGAATTCAGAGATAGAATTATGCACCATGCATTAGTAAGAGTAATTGAACCGATTTTTGATCCTACGTTTATTTATGATTCATGCGCGAACAGAAAAGGTAAAGGAAATTTATTTGCTATACAACGATTTGAAACATTTGCCAGAAAAGTTTCAAAAAATAATACAGCTCCTTGCTTTGTATTAAAAGCAGATATTAAGCATTATTTTTATGAAGTGAAGCATGAAATTCTGATAAAAATAATCAGAAATAAAATTGCCGATAAAAAAATAATAGAATTAATTGAGAAAATTGTTGAAAATGGGGGGGGGCGAACGAGCTTCTCTGGAGGGAATCCGGTTGGCATGCCGCTCGGCAGTCTAACCTCTCAATTTTTTGCGAATGTATATCTAAATGAACTTGATTATTTTATCAAGCATCAATTAAAAGTGCATTATTATATTCGCTATGTTGATGATTTTGTCGTGTTGCATAACTCAAAATCGCAACTTGAAGCATGGAAATCTGCAATTAACAATTTTTTAAAAGAAAAATTAAAACTAGAATTGCATCCAGAAAAATCACGTACTGTTCTTTTATCGAATGGAGTAGATTTTGTTGGTTTCAGAAATTTTTATTACTACAAGTTATTGAGGAAAAGAAATATAAAACTATTGAGAAAAAAATAAGAATGCTGAATGATGGACAGATAAGTTATGAAACATTTATCGAATGTTTTCAAGGATGGAATGCCTATGCACAATGGGCAAATTCTCATAATCGCATACAGAACTTAATCAGAAAAATAAAATTATAGTTATCGTATTTCCATCAGTAAATTGTCTGGGTCTTCCAAAAAATTTTTTAATTGTAACATAAATCTTGCAGCATCTCCACCATCTAAAATTCTATGATCAAAAGTTAGAGATAGTGGCAAAATTTTTCTTATTCTAACTTTATTTTTAATTGGGACAGCCGCATCAAAAATTTTTCCTATCCCTAAAGCTCCAGCTTCATTTGAATTTAAAATAGGTGTCGCGTATTTTCCGCCCACAGATCCATAATTTGTAAGCGTAAATGTGCTTTCTTTCATTTCCTCTAAGCTAATCTTTCTTTCTTTAACCTTGTTCGCTAAAATCATAATTTCATCTGCCAACTCTAAAATACTTTTATGTTCAGCATTTTTTATAACCGGAACAAACAAACCATGTTCGCTATCAGCTGCAATTCCTATGTTTATTTGTTTTAATTTCTGAATACCTTCATTATCTAACTTAGAATTAATAACCGGAACATCGTGCAAAGCTGAAATAACCGCCTTAATTATAAACGGCATATATGTTAATTTCTTCTTTTTTTTCATAAGTTTCTTATTTTCTTTATCCCTTATTTTCCAAATTTCAGTTATATCAATATCATCCATTATAGTAACCTGTGCGGTATTATGAAGAGAACGCATCATTGCCTCAGCAATTGTTTTTCTAATCCCTTTGAGAGGTGAAGAATTAGATAAATTAATTTTTAAATCAGATTGTAAAATTCTTCCATCTTCTCCAGAACCACGAATGTTGGTTAAATCAATATTATTATCATGAGCTATTTTTCTCAAGGCGGGCGACGCAAGTATTTTTGATGAAACACTTGGCGTTCTAATAACTTCTTTTACTATTTCTTGTTCCTCAGCTTCTTCAAGTTCACCGACGACAGATTGACCTTTTTTAGAGCTAGTCTCTTTAATTTTTTTATCTTCTATTTTATTTTTTTTTATTTCAATTTTCTCGACATTATTTCCAATCTGAACAAGGCTTTCACCAACCTTTACCTTTTTCCCTTCACTAAAATTTATTTTTAATATGGCTCCAGATTTTGGAGATGGTAAGTCCACAACCGCCTTATCAGTTTCAATCTGTACCAAAGCTTGATCCTCTTTTACAACATCTCCTTCCTTGACGAGCCATTTCACAATTTCTCCTTCCTGAATCCCTTCACCAACATCGGGAAATATAAAATCAAATGGCATTCGACATCACCTTTTTTACAGCATTTATAATTCTGCTTTTATTAATATGATAATATTGTTCAGATTTTGGTAGTGGAACAATTATATCGTAGCCAGTTACTCTTTCAATTGGCGCTTGTAAACTAAAAAACGCCTTTTCATTTATCCTCGCTATAATCTCTGCCCCAAATCCCAATGTCTTTTGCGCTTCGTGAACAATCACAACTTTTCCAGTTTTTTTTACCGAAGCGATAATCGTGTCAGTATCTAAAGGGGATAATGTTCGTAGATCAATTAACTCGATAGACTCTGATGCTGTTTCAACTATTTCTTTGCATGTTTTAATCGCAGATCCATAACTAATCATAGTCAGGTCTGATCCTTCGTGAACAATTTTCGCTTTTCCCAATGGAATAGTATATTCCTCTTCTGGTACCTCTTCTTTAATCGCACGATAAATTTTTTTAGGCTCGAAAAAAATAACTGGATCAGGATCTCTGATAGCAGAAATCAAAAGACCCTTTGCTTCATAGGGTGAAGATGGAATAACTACTTTTAATCCCGGAGTGTGGATAAAATAAGATTCCGGAGAATCTGAATGATGTTCTAAAGCTTTTATTCCGCCTCCAATAGGGCATCTCACAACAAGATGACAGTTAAATCTTCCTCGAGACCTGTTCCTAATTCTAGACGCATGATTTATTAATTGATCAATTGCTGGAAAAATAAATCCTTCAAATTGAATTTCAGCGACGGGTTTCAAACCAGTTAATGCCATCCCAATAGAAGTACCAATTATTCCAGATTCTGATAAAGGCGAATCAATGACTCTTTCATTTCCATAAATTTTTGCAAGTCCATCGGTTACTCTAAAAACTCCTCCATCCTCGCCAATATCTTCTCCTATGAGTATAACTGATTTATCTTTCCTCATTTCTTGTTTTAAAGCTAGGTTAATAGCTTCAATTATGTTTAATTGCATATCTCTCCCTCAATTGTTGATAAAACTCCGAAACTATTTTTGTCTTAAATTCCTCTCGATCAATTTTTTTTCCTAATAGATGTTCGATACTGGTTACGCCTAGTTCTTCAGGAGTGTACCCACATGCATTAATATACCGAAATCCAGATATGCTCTCGGCATTCAAATACAAATTAAAACCATGATGTGCGATGCCCTGAGTTACTCTTATTCCCTTTCCGCCCAACTTATAGTGCTTATTATTTTGTGTAATCCAGATATCTTTCCTATCCTTTCTCATCGAAGATTCACCCAGAATTTTTTCAACTGTAAATGTTTCAGCTGGAATTCCAAAAGATTGCAATACATTTAACATAATCCTATCAATAGCTTCCTTATATTCGCTGACTGCTAATGAATTACCAAAGTTTTCCTTTAAATCAATAATTGGATAGACCATTATCTGTCCCGGCCCAATATATGTCGCGCCGCCGCCTCTAACTGTCTCAGAAAATAAAATCCCCTTAGATTCCAGAAATTTTAAAATTGAATTCATATCATTATTCTCATATTTTTTTCTGACTTCAATTAATAATAAATTTGAAAATGTATTATGGGTTACAGCAGATCCAAAATCAATTGTTGGGAAATGCTCGCTAAATAAAATCATGTCTTGTATTTCTCCATCTGCTCTTTTTTCAACTAAACTTTTTTGCAATCTAATCGTTTGTAAATAATCCGTTTTCCCTATATCTTTAATTATCATATCTTCCAATTTCATATAACCTCTTTTTTGAATTGCTCTAACTGTTCATTTAGTTCTTCAGTCATCGACGCATAAGTATACTTAAAAATCTCCTCACTGTTTTCAGGCTGAATTTTTTCATACCTTTTAACAGACTCCTCAATTTTTTTAGTAGCTTTATTTTTTTCAGAAGCAATTTCTTTCTGATTTAAAATTTTTTTTGAGGTCAAATATTTTTCAAATCTAATTATTGGATCTTTTTTCTCCCATTCTTTTAGCTCAACATCACCTCGATATTTTTTCGCGTCATCAGAGGTAGTATGATCTCCTAATCTGTAAGTAAAACATTCTATTAGAGTTGGACCTTTTCCAGCTCTCGCGCGTTGAATAGCTAATTGCGTTGCCTTGTAAACCGCAAAAATATCATTTCCATCGACGCGGATTCCAGGAAATCCATATGCTATTGCTTTTTGTGCAACAGTTTGTGAAGCAGTCTGTTCGCGTACTGGTGTTGAAATCGCATATTGATTATTTTGACATATAAATATAACTGGAACTTTGAATTCGCCAGCAAAATTCATCGCTTCATGAAAATCTCCCTCTGAAGTCGCGCCTTCTCCAAAATAAGTTAAAGTAATATTTTTCTTTTTTTGAAACTTAAATCCCATTGCCATTCCAGTTGCATGAAGTATATGGGTGCCGACAGGAATTGAAACTGTAAAGACAGAAACTTTTTCTGGGATTTTCATACCTCGTTCATCACCTCCCCAATATTGAAACAGCATTTCAATAGGCAAATCTCGGGTAATATACACTCCATGTTCTCTAAATGCAGGAAACGCCATATCTCCATTTTCCATTAATATTGCTGACGCAATTTGACAAGCTTCTTCCCCCTTTATAGGCGGAAACGTCCCAATTCTCCCCTGTCTTTGCAAAGACAAGGCCTTTTCATCAAATATTCGCGTTAAAATTAATAGAGAATAAATTTTCTTAATCATTTCTAAAGAAATAGAAGGTTTAAGTTTCTCATCACAATTTCCATTTTCATCCAGGATTTGCAAATAAGGCACATCAAATTTTTCTATAATCTTTTCCATAATCACCTTTTTATGATTAGAAAAGCGTTTCTAAATATATAAAAGTAATCCCCTCAACTTATTTAAAGAATATATTCCTCGTTATAAAGTGAAAAAGGTGTTGAATGAATACGAGGCTGAAAAATTTCTTAAAAAATATGTTCCTGTAGCAAATAGCATATTAATAAAAAACAAAGCTAATTTAGAAAAAGTAAAATCTTTTCCAACAGTCTTAAAAATAATTTCTAATAATGCTATTCATAAAACAGAAATCCAAGGCGTCATAATAACCTCAACTAAAAATGAATTAGAGAATTCATACAATGAATTATTACAGAGAGCTAAAAAACACAAAATAAAAATTGAAGGAATTTTAGCACAAGATTATTATGAAGGAATTGAACTTCTTATTGGAATTAAAAAAGATCAAGTCTTTAACCGAGTTATTGTATTTGGGCTTGGAGGAATCTACACTGAAATTTTAAAAGAAGTAGTAATCAGAAAATGCCCAATCTCGATGGAAGATGCCGAAGAAATGATATATGAATTAAAATACAACGATATTTTTTCATCTCGCGGAAATAAAATCAACAAATCAAAATTAGCAGAGATTTTAGTAAAGGTTTCAAATTTATATAAACAACCTATCCAAGAACTTGACATAAACCCTTTCATAATAAACAATAAAGAAGCATATGTTGTTGACGCTCGAATAGTTTTTGAATAATTCAAAATCTTTAAAAACCTCTTAATAACTAATATATTATGATAAACAAACTAAATTCATTTTTTAAGCAATGTGTTAGAGTTTGGCAGTTATTAAAAAAGCCAGATAAAAAAGAATTTACAACCGTTGCAAAAATTTCTGCAATAGGTTTGCTTCTAGTAGGAGTTATAGGATTTGTCATAGCGATGATAATGGGTTATTTTGGTTTGTCGTAAAATTTTCTTCTAATTCTATGTCGAACAAATTTGTTACTTTTTAATAGGAGTTACTAATAGAAAGATTTAAATAATCAGTTTTGATAAAATTACTATGGACGAAGTGCGATTAATTCTCCGAGAAGAACGAGAAAAATATCCTAAAATTAGATTTATCTCTCCCGAAGAGCAATCACGCTTTAAAGAATCAATAAAACAATTTTCTGGAAAAGCTTATGATTCTTTAAATATCCCTAAAGATGGTTCTCT
>JAGVXM010000016.1 GCA_018303785.1 Candidatus Pacearchaeota archaeon | reverse complement strand
AGTATTCGTTTATCCCTCAATCGGTCCTAATACGTATCAAAATGTTGGCAGGGAAATTCTGAAGCAAAATTACAAGTTACCAGAAGCAAATGAAACAGCTTCGTTGTTGCATGCTGCTTATTTATCAGAACTAAAAGATAATTCTGAAGCAAAATTACAAGTTACCAGAAGCAAATGAAACAGCTTCGTTGTTGCATGCTGCTTATTGCTCTGAAATAAAAGATGAACCAGAATTCCACAACGTTAGAGAAATCATGAGAAATCGATGGCTGTGGATTTTCAGTCAGAATTTATGGACTGACAAAGGATTATACTTTATTGCTGATGAAAACGCTGAAGGATTATCAAGACAAGTAACGGTTAATATTTTAGAAGAAAAGTTAAAAGGTGGAAAAGACATCAAAGGAACAAATGTGCGAATAAGCAAAGATGGAAAAATAAGATTTGTCCCGAAAGACAGTGATACCTATTTGTTAGGGGAAATTAGGAGAAATTGCTGCTCAATTTAAAAATAATTCTTTTGTCTACGGATTAGATATTAGTGAAGGACAAAATCCTGAATTACGAGTTTCTGCGGTTGACGTCAGTGATGACAGATTGCGTGTCCTTTGCACCGACTTCTCTGACGGCGTGCGCGGTTATGCATTCGGAATTTTGTAAAGCGAAGCGGCCGCGAATTTTTGGGAAAGCATGAAATGCATGTTAAAATGGATAATTAAAGGAATTCACCGAGCAATTTTTCATTACAAATAACTAATTCTAAAATCTTTGAAATCTTGATTTTTCATTTCCTGGATTTTAACTTCTTTAATCTTAGAATGCGGAGTTCCTCGTCTGCAGATTTCTATTAATTGCTGTACATTATCATTTTTTCCTTCAGCAATTACTTCAATTGATTCAGCTCTCCCATCCTTGTAATTTCGGACATATCCGCGGAGATGCAAGGCATCAGCATTTTCTTTTACCATTTGCCGAAAGAAAACGCCATGAACAATGCCCGTAACTGTTATTTTAACTGTTTTTATCATAATCTAGTATACGTGTAGAATTATATAAATGTTAATACAAAAAGCTAGGATATCATGAGTCTTTATTTTTAAGGTCTACTATTTGTTCAGAATAAGATTTTCTTAATTTATATCCAGGTAGGGAATGAGTTAGTCGTTGAGCATCATACAAATATTCTTTATTTTTTACATAAACCACTTTGTCACACAGAGTCATAGTTATTTGCGCTCCTTTTTTTGCACCATTCATAAACGATAACATTAAAGGATGAGAATGATCTTTAATATGAGAGAAACATGGCAAAATTCTTTCAGTTTGAGAAACTAATTGAACTAAGCTATAAGAACTAGGAGAATCTGCTATTCTGCTTTTGATTGAGGAGGTATTTAAGTCACTGCGACGCCGGTAAATGTCAAGATCTGAATTCATTTCTGTGAATTTTGTGTAAATTTTTAATAGAAAACATATACAAAAAATGTTTTTAAACTTTTTCCTTCCATATTTTTTAGAAAAGTTTAACGTTGATAAATTCAGATTAATCTCAAGAAAATTCCTCATAATCGTCAGGAAAAATCAGGTAAGAATACAAAATATTCTCTGCCTCACTGGCAATATCTTCTTTCCTTTTTTTAGAGAGAGGTTTTAATTTTTAATTTTCTTCCTCAGTAAGTAGGTCCCATAGGTAATCATATGCAGTAAATATTAAATGCGCAGCGTGGCTAATTTTCGAATAACTAATATTTTCTCTTGGTCCACAAAATTTTTCGATTTTTTTCTCATATTCTTTTTCTAACGCATCTTGTCGTTCGTGTATAAATTAGATAGTATTTTTCCCGGCATACGCGATGCATGAATAGGTTCCATCTAAATTATCTCCTAACGCCTGCAAAAAATCCAATTCTTCTCCAGCTATTACTTCTAAAACGTTTGCCATTATAATCCTCGTACATCCATTTCATGATGCATGATAACTAAAGTATGGGACGCAAAATAAACTTTCTTGCCAATTGAAACCGTGTCTTTAAATTTTTTCATCTCTTTTCTTGGCAAGCCTTCGTGATCGCCCAAAACAAAAACTCCATGCTCAAAATCTTTATTCTCTAAGTCGCGAATAAACTTTCCTTTCATATCTAAAACAAAAATTTTCTTGCCTTCGTTTTCTAATTCATCGATAACCTTTGAAAAACTTTTTTTCTCGATAAAACAACCGGGATAAACCTCGTTCTTCCTTCCTTCTTTATATTTGTACAACATTCTTTTAATTAATCCACCAACATCTTTTTTGCTAATAGGCATATCGGGATTTGAAATAAGTTCGAGATGCATTGGCGGATTTGGCGGCCCATTAAATATTAAATGGAGCTTAACATTCTCCCTTAATTTATGTGAAAGAAAAAAAGAGGCAATAACAACATTAAAAACAATATCCATTCTTCCAGCTTTCATAACATCATCGCCAAAATTACCAGAAGTCCGAGCCTTTTGTGAAAAATAAATGAATTCTCTCATCTTGAGAAAAGCAAAAATTAGTTTAAATATCTATTCAGAAGCCCTAAATTCTCAATGATTTTATGAGCAGTGTCCTCAGTCAATTGTTCTAAATCCATTTGTGTTCCATGAAGAAGTTTACTATCCGGATCATCTGGAAAACATTCTCGATAAAAATCTAATAAGGAAATCAATCTAAGACTAAGTTTAAAGTTCGACATGATAGCTTCATAATCTAATTTGGTTAATTGTCCTGGCTCAGAAAATTGATGCAAAATGCCAGTTTGTGCGCGCAACTCTGCTAACGACCTGATTTTCGCCTGTAAAGATTCTTGATAATTCATTATAGTATAATTTATGAATTCTTTATAGCGATTTATACACTAAAATATAAACATTCTTTTAAAGGTAAAATACTTTGTAAATGGATGAATCTTGAAGCACAAGAATTTCTAGCTGCTGCAATAGCAATGGACAATCATCGTCTACAGCGATGTGGAGATTACACGCCTATTTCTCAATTATCGAAAAGATTACAGATTGTTAACAATCCAAAAGGAGAATATATATCATTATCCGGATATATAGCTTCATTGAAAGATCCCATAGAAAAATATTATGAGCAGCCTTTTCAACCAGGTGCAGCCATGAGAGATTTGTATGAGAGAATCGCTATTATTTCGTCAGATATAGACAAATTTGTTGATTGCGAAGAAGAAAGACAAAATAAGTTAATGCATTTTTGTTGCGATGTTGCAAACAATCTCATGCACCAATCTTATTTAAGACTCCTTGTGGTTTAAACCAAAAATCTTAGTGATTTCTATTTATTAAATGTCCGATTCCTAAAATTGCCATAACTCCTAAACTACTTGCTCCAACAAGGACACCGAATAATTTTCCGTATTCTATAAATGATTCAGGGACTCCTGGCGACAACTCAAAATTTTGACCATATAGTAGGACGCCATAAATAGCTGCTCCAGATAAAGCAGTAAACAAAGATTTCTCCAACACATTCATTTTTTGTTGATTTTCATTCCCAGATGCCATCATTAATAATACCAATAAATATTTAAAATAATTGTGGTGCCTCAATATTATAGTTCTCCATTCAAATATTTCTTTCTCGTCTCAGCGTCAAATTTTTCAATCGCATATCTCAGCATCGTCCTCGGCATTTTTTTGTAGCGCTTGGCCAAAAAATCAACCAATGTTTTTTCATCATTTTTTCCAACTTCTCGTAACATCCATCCAACCGCTTTGTGAATCAAATCATGGTTGTCAAAAAGAAGTATTTCAGAAATCTTAAGAGTTTGTTCATATTTCTTGTTTTTAATTAAATACCATGTCGCAATAATAGCGACCCGTCGTTCCCATAAATTACCATGGGCCAGTTTGTTTAAAATAGAATAATCATTAGAGTAGGTATAAATGTAACGGCCAACAACCTGCGAAGCGGTTGTATCAACTAAATCCCATCCAGTTAGCTTTCCGGCAATAGAAATGTAAAAATCAAATATCTTTCTTTTTTCTTTTTCATCCCGAGTAGTTGAATATTTTCCACTGATGATTTCTGCCGCAACATATTTTTCTTCATGAATAATTGATGCGAGCAATTTAATAATCTCCTCATCGGAAATGTTTAAATTACTCAAAGCAACTTTTCGTATGTCTGGAACTGTTACTCCTAAAAATATTTCTCCTTGTGCATATCCATCGTTAGAGGTCTTATGAAAATTCTGATAAATCTTAATTTTTTCTTTTTTTGCAGCAGCTCGTAATTCGTTCTGTATTTTTTCAATACCCATGCTATTATTTCAATTTTTTAATTTTTCTAAGTTTACGAAGTTCTTTCATATTCTTAGTCGCTTCTGTAAAAATTACTTCAGGCATATGGATATGCTTAAGTATAAACTTTCTCGCTAAATATTTTTTTAATTTTGCAGTCTCACATAACAAATAACCAACCTCTTTCTGAAAATTCTTGTCCTTGTCTTTTATATTTTGTGCAATAATAAACAACAAAAAACTGGGATCTTTAATTTTCTTTTTCTTTAATCCATAAAAGCAGACACTCGTTGAAATTCGTTTTAACCACACATTTTTGTTCCGAGATAAAGCTATTATTTCCCTCTTTAAATCGGGAATTTTATATAAAATATCTGAAATGATTTCGCCAATAGAATTAACTTCATCAAAACTTTTAATGTGAATTATCTTTTCTTTTAGGAAATACCAAGTATTAATATCAAATTCTCTATTGTACAATTGTAATGTGTGGATGGCAAGACTCCGTTCATTGTTTGACCAAGAATTCCAAAGTTTATCAAATATTTTATAAAATTCTTGGAGTGTATATTCTTTCCGTAATCGGTTCGCTAAAACATTAAGTTCAGGCACTTTTTCTTTGTAAAATTCATGGGTGTTTTTGATATATTTTTTAACATCGTTGAGAAATTCTTTATTGCTTATTTTTTTTAAAGGTTTGATGGTATAGCTCATTACGATTATTTAGCAAGAGCTTTTCTCTGAATTCGTTCTTCCTCAACTTTCGAAACATGCTTTTTTTCACGCGCTTGTTCCTTGGCTAATTTCAGATTCTCCTCTTTTGCAGCCTCCTCTTTCTCTTTTGTTTCAACAGATTCAATTTTCTTTTCTTCTTTCTTTACCTTTTCCGGAGCAGAGTTAATTTTTACTTTCGACTTTTCTAATTTTGCTTGTCTAAACTTTACAAATTCAGGAACTTCTGTTAATTCAACCGTAACTAATTCATTGTCAAATTTCTTAGCTTTGATTTTAATTTTTGCTGGCGGACTTCGAATTCCTCTAAATCGCAATTCATTGTTCAAAGTTACATCTATTTTTATTTTTCGAATATCTCGATCATAAACCTTCATATGCCGAACTAAAAACAGTTTTATTGCCTTTACTGCTTTTTTCCCGCGTTTGTATTCAGGAACTTTAAGCCATGTTCGTCGAAGAGGAATGATATATTCTCGTTCTAATATAATTTTTGGGTCTTCAGTTTTTTTAGCAGCCATTTTCTACAGAACCTCCGAAAAATGTTAATTGGGCTTTAATTAATTGTTCCGAACTTATTTTTGCTTCATTTTGTTTATTTGGTAAACAAATTATGTCGACAAAGCCTTCAAATTTTGTAACACGAACCGTATAATTTGCGCCCATGTCATGGAATAAAATTCGTTGCCAGGCCCCATCTGCATTATAATTTTCCTCAATTAAAGTAAAACTTGACTTGTTAATTCGTGATGGAGAAAAATATTTATAAACATCAGTTTTCGGTGCAAATGTATAGTATTTTTTTGTAGCTTGTGCCATTTTATCCAGAATGTTGTTTCCACATTCGTCTCGGTTTAATTTTCAATTTTGTTCGTCGCCAATGTCTTCTTTGCGAGGTCATTGCCGAAGGATGAACTCTTTTGCCTTTTCCGAATTTTTTCAATACGGCCCATACTGGTGCCCATTTTGTCCTTTGGTTAGCTTTAGCCAATTTTATTTTCTTTTGAAATCGTCGTTTTTGATTCATTGTCCATTTCCTCCTGAAATGCGTGTTTCTAGTCCTTTCATTTTTTTTAGTTTATGGTCAACAATTGATTTTAATTCTAGAAAGTTTTCATCTTTTTCAATAATTTCATATCGTAATATCCTATATGAATTCCGTGTATCGAAATGCATACGCATTTGCTCATTTTCAAGATATTCCTTTTTTTGAGAAAGTTTTATAACCAATATTCTATCTGGATCAAGAATAGGTTCGCCTTGTGCATTAGCTTGATAAATTATTACAGGCTCTCCTTCATAACGAGTAAGGGTCAAAGTAGTTCTTGATTTTCTTGTCATTTACTTCACTCCCTCCAATAAATCTTTACCTTTTTCAGTTAAAGATCTTCCAAATCGTTTACCCTCTAATACTTTTTGTAATAAGCCCGCCTTTTCAGCTTGCTGTAAAATAACTCGAATAATTTTTCCACTTGATTTTCTAAATCGTTCTGGTTTCATTCCTCGATTATACAAACCACCATAACGCGTTCTCAATCGGCTGACTCCAACAACTTTTCGAATGTATATCTGCCTTAAAATACTCGCAGCTCGCTTATGCCAAAAATCAGCTTCTTGCGGCGGCCTTTGTCTATTCAACCCAGTTTTAACGAAATAACTCCATTCAGGCTGCTTAAATTCATCCATAGCCTTCAGTATATCTGCCAATTTCTTATTATATACATCAGCAGGCATTTCGAATACAGCGCTTGATTTGATTTTCATAATTGTAATAAGGCATGCTTTGCAGCATTAGAATGGCCGAGCCATCAACCTTGAAGATATGTAAAGAAGTTCCTTTATAAAGATTGTGATATTCAAATCTTTTGTGTTATCCCGTTAATATTTCCTAACGATATATTAGTTCGGGATTTCATGTTTCATTTTTCTTGTAAAAGCTTGTGAAGGTGTTTCAAGTATTTCAAA
>JAGVXM010000039.1 GCA_018303785.1 Candidatus Pacearchaeota archaeon | reverse complement strand
TTCAATTGTACGCTCCAATTGATATTACCTTGGTTCAATATGCACCTTCTCAAAGTTCAATAGTCGCATATGCTCTAAATAAAACAATGCTATTAAATGATCTGGAACTTATTGCAGACAAGCTACATTTTTCAGCTCACACTATTCAGGATCCATTAGCAATAAATACGTGGAAAGAAGAATTTGAAATTGAAAAAATTACATTTGATAAATGTAATGAAGCAGCCAATGTATTACAAAAATCCCTTGAAAATGTTTTCGGTATGATTCGGTATTCAAATTTTTTGAATCAGTATAAAGAATTAAGTGAAAATGAATCCGAACAACAAGCCATGCAAAAATATAACATTATATTACCGTAACAACAATTTTATAAATAGCACTTGATTATTTTTCCTATGGATCGCGAAAATGTACGAAAAGAGACACAAGAAATTCTAGAAAAATTTGCTTTATCTTTAGAAAAAATAAAATCGTCAAAAACATCTCACCACATTTTTAGAGAAGTTACAGAAAGAAAAGAAAATGGAAAATCCTATATAAATTTTAAAGAACATCTTTTAGAAAATGCCTCAAATAAAAACGAAGACTTTATCCTTACAGAAAAAGGAGATTGGAAATCATGAGGGCGTATTCGGAATTAGCAAGATCAGAATTAATAAATCTAAGAAAAAGAGTGATTATATCCCTGGATAAAAGTATTGAAAATCTTACAGAAGTTATCGAAAATTCTACACAATTTTTTGATAATGAGGAATTTAGTAAAGCAGAAGGATTTTATGGAAGAACTATCAATAAAGCAATAGAAGTAGGACGTAGCATTCCTTTAGATATTACTCCTTATGAAGAAAGATATTTCCAGATAATAAGAAAAGCAGAACAAAAAAGCAAGGGGTACCAAAAAGAGATAAAACAAATACGAGGAAAATCACGTCTTAAGGAAAGGGGCATCTTTCTATTGTCTGAAAAAGAAGAGCAAGAAATAAAAGAAGCGCCTTTAATAGATATACGAAGAAAAAATGGACAAGGGAATTATCAAGAACTTTTCAATGTAACCAAAGGTATAGGAATAAAAATAAATATTAATAAAAGAATTTAAAATATCATGGGAACATATAAAGGATTAACACAAGAACAAATAGAAGAAAGAATAATTGGTCATATTAAAAAATTAAAAAATCACATTAAAGAAAATAAAAATTCTCTGCCGGGATATTTATCAAGCATGACTTATTCTCACGTCAAAGGAAATATAGAAAAATTCTTGCATTACCTTGAAGAAAGAGGAATTACTCCTCAAAATTATTTATCAACATTTGCAGAAACTATACATGAATATAGAGAACTGATAGAATCATCTGAAAGAGAGGTATATGAACCTGCCTTGCAAGAAAGAACTCAAGAGATGTTTAAAAGAGTTTCATTAGAAAGAAGAATGAAATATACAAGAAAACAAGATGAAAAATTAAAGATGATATTTAGGGACAATGCTCGCTCAAAAAATACAACTCATTAAAAATGGAAAGCTGAAAGCTGAAGAAAACATAAAAAATTTCATACATAAAATCAGAAATGAAAATAAAAAATATAATATTGTTCTTCATCTAAATGAACAGGCTGTTGACGA
This sequence comes from Candidatus Pacearchaeota archaeon, assembly GCA_018303785.1. Lineage (GTDB taxonomy): Archaea > Nanobdellota > Nanobdellia > Pacearchaeales > GW2011-AR1 > ARS1285. The sequence goes on along the minus strand of JAGVXM010000039.1, from coordinate 5,065 downwards.
AGCAAAAATTATTGACAAAAAAATAAAACAAGGAAAGGCAGGTAAGCTGGCAGGATTAGGATTTTTAGTGAAATCAAACATTAATGTCAAAGGGATGATATGCAATTGTGCATCCAAAACTTTAGAAAATTACAAATCAGGATTCAATGCGACAGTTATTAAAAAACTAAAAAATGAAGATGCAATTGTCTTAGGTATGGTAAACATGGATGAATTTGCTTGTGGCAGTTCAGGAGAAACATCTGCATTTGGTGTAACAAAAAATCCTCGTGCCCCGTCGAGAATTCCAGGCGGCTCATCTTCAGGAAGTGCAGCAGCAATTGCAGCAGAATTTTGCGATTTCTCGTTAGGTAGTGATACTGGAGGAAGTATTAGAAACCCTGCGAGTCATTGTGGAGTTGTCGGTATGAAACCAAGCTATGGGGCAGTAAGCAGATATGGATTAATAGATTTAAGCATGAGCCTAGATCAAATCGGACCTTTAGCAAAATCCTCTAAAGATGCTTCACTAATTTTTTCAGTTATAAAAGGAAAGGATGAATACGATGCAATGAGTCAAGAAGTTAAAGATAATAAAGAATTAAAAAATCTAAAAATAGGATTGCTTTCTTTGGAAGCAGATAAAGAAATAACTAAATTAGTTGAAAATAAAGTAAAGGCAGTCTGCCAAAAAAATAAATGGACGTATAAATCATTTTCCCTGCCTTATACGGATATTGGAATTCAGACTTATTATCCTATTGCCTACACCGAATTTTATTCAGGTACTCGAAAATTCGATGGAAGAAAATATGGTTTTGCAATTGAAGAAACGTGCGGTAAAGAAGTATTACGAAGAATTATTGGCGGCGAAGAAATAAGCAAAGCAGAATTTACAGGAAGATATTATCAAAAAGCGTTGCAAGCTAAAAAATTGCTGCAGCAAGAATTCGCTGAATCTTTTGAAAAATTTGATCTAATTATAACGCCAACAATTCCTCGACTTCCACATAAATTCGGGGAAAAAATTTCTATTGAAGATATGTATAATTATGATGTGTTAACTGTTTTAGCCAACATTGCAGAATTTCCTGCAATAAGTATTCCATGCAATGAAATAATTGAAAAAAATGATTCCATTCCCATTGGGATGCAGCTTATGGCCGCATATGGACACGATAATTTCTTATTGAATTGTGCACAAGAATTTGAATAATGGCAATATTGGGGGTAATTTCAGGTGGTCCGGGCGTCGGAAAAACTGCAGTGATTAAAGAATTACGTAATAGAGGTTATACAATAATAAACGAAGCTGCCAGAGAAGTGAGCGAGTCTGATCCGCGATACATTGGAAAATCAATTTCAGAAATTGATAAAAAAAAATTTCAAGACGAAATTTTAAATTTGCAAATTAATCGAACAAAAGAATTAAGTAAAATTAAAGGTTTTATTTTTTCAGATAGAGGTTTTGGAGATACAATAGCATATTATAAAATTCATAACATTCCATTTATCAAACCAAATTTTGTTAAAAAATATCAGTACGGGGCAGTTTTTATTTTAGATATTCTTCCAAAATACGAAAAAGATAATCTGAGAACAGAATCAAGAAAAGAGCAGGAATTAGTTCATAATGAAATTACCAATACATACAAAAAAATGAAACAAAAAATAATTCATGTGCCAGTAATGAGTATTAAAAAACGTGTAGATTTTATTATCAAAATTTTGCAACTGCCTAACAACCAGCTCGAATGACAGTTTCTCCAATTTCACACATTGATTTTTCAGAACCTGCATAAACCGAAACAGCTTCCTGTTTTTCTAAATCAGCGACGTTAAATATATAAGATAAAGTTTCACCGCTCTGAGTAAGATCACAATAACCGCCATACTCCCTATTATTTAATCTAACATCTGTACATTTTTTTCCAGTGATTGACCATAAACTATCAGAAGGCGCAAAATTAAATTGTAAATTTTTTATAGCTACCGAGTCTCCCTTCCGTTTAACCGTAACCATTATTTCATCATTTGAATTATAACATGCATCTTCCAATGAAAAATCAAATGCATGTGTACAGCTTTCTTCCGGACTAGTACTAATAACAGATTGAAATACGCTCCACAATACGACTATGCCTGCAATAACCAAAATAAGTATAATCGCAGTTCCAATAATTTCCGACTGTGCTTTTTTACCGTATTCTACATGATGTTGCGCCAACATTATAAATATCCTCCTCAAAAACTTTTTCACCATTTGCATCAAAAATTAAAACATTTTCACCTTCGGGAAGACTTGGTATTATCAAAGCAAAATCCGCATTATCTAAAATAACTGGCCCGCCTTCAATATCACTATTATCATCAGCCCCTTCACTGTATAAAAGCGTCGGATCAAAACTATTCTGATATAAAATACCATCCTCCGATGTTAATTGTAACGTGTATTGCGAAGAAGTCGTATGCGAATAATCAGGATAAAATCCTTTTTCTAATGATTTCCCTGCAATCGAAAACTTTCCTTCATTATAATTCATGTGCAAAATAATATATTCATTGATCGGCTGCTGAGAACTAACTATCATAACAAAAAACAACGCGCAAAAAATTTTCAGAGCCTTAATCATACTCATTCAAATGTTCCTCAATTATTTCACGATTTAATTCTTTATAATCATTAGTCCTCAATGATTTCATAACAGATTCGTCAGAAGATCTAAAATAAAAAGATTTACTGCATCCTTCATGACACTCATATCCAGCTAAAGCGTCACAGCTTGCAACACAATTTTTTGATCCTGTTGGAATAACAGAAGGAATATATTCATCTGCTAAATTCGCAAATGCATGTCCAAATTCATGCAAAAAAACCGACGAGGGATGATTAGTATTGATGCTTAAAACGCTCATATAAGAACTACTACGCAATTTTTGTGCCTCCTCTGATAAAACAACGATGTAATCGTTAGGACAGACTGCAGATCGTTTAATCAAATCCCGAGAATAACAGAACAACGCTTCGCTCGCTAACCCACATTCAGTTTTCCCCGTAAAATAAAAATTAAATTTTTCTTTATGATTATTATATGGTTCAACAGAAAGAAAAAAATCTATCTGTTCATTTATTTCAGACTCATCCGAATTATCAGTAAAAAAAACAATATTTATTTTTTTATTCCCCGGATTTTCTCTTAATATAGTACAATTTCCCAAACTGCCAACAGCAATTTGCTTTTGAGACGCCATCCATATAATAAGACCAACAATAATAATTACAATAAGCGATATAATAACAAGTATCAAATCTCGTACCTCTCTTTTCATATAACCAATAAGAAAGATGAATTTAAAAATATTGCATCTCAATTAATCAATGCGATAAAAAGTAACGTTAAGATAACCAGTGTAATTTCCGACAGGTGTTGAATCATCAGGTTTTACTTTTACTGTTACGTTTATTGTTTCATTTGGTTGTAGAATGAAATTATTAAAAGCAACGAAGGTGACATTCTTAATTTCATCAGATAATGTTAAATTTACTCTAACTTTAATAAGGAAAGGATTTGTTATTATCAAATCTCGAGTATTATATCCGCCTTTATGCGCAGGTCCAAACTTTAACGCATCAGTATCCACAACGAAAACAATTTCATTCGATTCAGTTACTCCAAAGAAAACAGGAATAGTTTGAATCGCAATAGGGAAATTTTTTCTCGAATTAATGTATAAATTAAAAATTATCAGAATGATAATACACAATAAAATAATTATAATTATTTTTTTACGCATTTTACACTAACGTTTGTTGTAGATTATTTGTCTGTTGATCTTCTTCATCCTTTTTTCGACGTCTCCACAAGAAAAATAAAAAGAATAAGACTAGAATAATCAAGAGCAAAATTAAAAAAAAGAGGAAATAATAGTAATATATTTTATTATTAGTTTCCTGAATTTCCAATCCTCCCATACTATCAATCACGCGTAAAAAACCATTTTCCGTAACTGAATCATAGTCATAATAAACCTCTACATTAAGAATATAATTACCAGCAGTTTTTCCCATAAAAGTCCCTATCAAATTTCTTTCCTCTCCAGAAGAAAGTTGAATTTTCTCAGTTTCAATAGTATCGATAATGGTGCCATCAGCAACAATTTTTACGACTGCAAAAATATTTTCAACCACGATATCTGAATTGCTTTTTACTAAAATAGAAATATTACCTTCCTGATTTGGCCGAACTATATCTGCATTTACATTCAATATAGCCACCTCCCTCTTAATCCTATATTTTGAATCGGCATATTCTTCAGGAACAGTAATCAGGACCCTAATTTCATTCCCCGCGATAAAGACTAATCCTGCTTCTTTCACAACAGGACGGGCGCCAACTCGCAATTCATGAATACCCCCTTCAGAAAATCCCTCAGGAAATTGCATAGATACTTTTACAATTTCAATATCTTCATCTTCGGTAAATGAAAATCGCGTTTTGTCAAAAGATATTATTTTTTTAAATTCGTCTTTTAATTCTGGCTTAATTTCATCTAAATCAAAATATATTTCAACATCTTCATTCTTAGCAGGAAAATTTTGAACAATAAAGTCAAATTGATGAGTTAGATTCGGCTCAAAAGTAAGTTCAACTTTCGCCGGTGAAACGCCTAAAGAAAATACGGTAGGTATAAATAACAAAACAAAAAATAAAATATAGCTCTTTTTCATAAGTAATAAAAATAAAAAGAATTTTTAAAGTTTTGTATAAAAAAATAAAAAATAAATATTAAGCAGCAACTCCAGTATAAGTAGCAGTCGTTGAATATGAACCTGGAGACGCTAATGTTGGAACGCCAAGCTCATAATGGACAAAAGCAGTTTTATCTGGATTTAACCCAGTAATCAATAAAATCTCAACTGGTGCAATTGGAACATTACATGGTGCTGTCGTAGGACAAGAAGTACTAGTATAACAATCATTAACTATTTTACAATCTTGTGCGCCATCGATTGTTCTATAACCTGCTTTATCTATAGGACCAGGTGGTGCAACTGAAGTCTTAAAAACTGCATTTGGAATGATAT
>JAGVXM010000040.1 GCA_018303785.1 Candidatus Pacearchaeota archaeon | reverse complement strand
GATTTTCCAAGTTAATACTGATCGTGGAGCAGAGTTCTTTTCCAATAAAAAAGAAAGGAATTCTAATTCAAAATCAGCATTTGAATTATTTTTATGTCCATAAATCTAAAACCACATTCTTTAGAATGTGGTCGTAGCTTTAAAGTTTTAGATTTTGGATCATCCAGAAAACCAAAACAAACCACACACTTTAGTGTGTGGTACACACAAGGTTTTCTTGATTTTCACAAAAAATACAGCATATACCACAAACAAATGGAAAGCTTGAAAGATTATGGCTGGAATATGACAAGCATCGCTGGAGATTTAAAACATTAAAAGAATGGATTTATTGGTATAACAATCGTTTGCACGGCGCATTAACGCTTGAATGGGGAGAAACTCCCCACGAAGCGTTTATAAGAAAAAGAAGACCCGAATCTATTGTCGGAGAATTTTTGAGGTTAATTGAACATGAATGAACAAGATACATGGCATGAAATAAAAAAGCGAAATAATATTAGGACTCCACATCGATGATCCTTAAGCAATAAATTTATAATATACATTTCGATATTATAGTATGGAAAAAGAGGGCAGCTACTTATTTTTGAAAACGCTGGGATTTGTGGCAATTGTTTTGCTTGCAAATACGCTGTTTTTTGTTTACAAATCTAATGGCTTTACAGGATTTTCTGTTAAAAGCTTTAAAGATATCGAAGAAAATTTCTCATATTTACAGAATATGAATTCTAAAACACAAATCTTTCTTATTGGTCAATGGGCTTTGTTAATTATGCTCCTTCTCTACACTGCAGTGAGAGATATGACACTTTTGCGCGGACAACGTCCTACTTTAGTTATTAATTATTCTACTCCTGTAAATTTCAAGACTGATATGGACACTTTGTATGAAATTCTTAAAAAACACAAAAAGGTTAGCGTGACCGATATTGCAAAATCGTTTAATGTCGAGAAAGATTTGGTAATAGAGTGGTTTAAGATTTTGGAATCAGGGGATTTGGCCGAAATTTATTATCCAGGGTTTGGAGATCCGATTTTAAAATTAAAAGAAGATGAATTAGAGGAAGATAAAAAAACTGAATCTATCATTCCTGAAAAAAAGGAAAAAAATGAGGTGGAAAAAAAGTTTAAAGCAGATGAAAAGAAATCATTTGACATTTCTGCTTTGTTTGTTAAAAAAAAGGATGAGAAAGTGAATTCGTTGAATATCAAACGAAATAACAAAATTCCATTAAAATCTCGAAAGAAATAATATGAAAAGCTTAAAAGAAAAATTTTTTAGAAAGGAAGAAAAAAACGAATACAAGAAAAACGTTATTATTCCAAGAGGAGTTTTGGAAACGTATAAAATAGTAATAGACAAAGCTGAACTAAAAGTTGAGATTAAAAAAGATGAGAACGGGATAATTTATTATTTGTATAGTCCAGAAATTTCTTTGCCGACTGCAGTTTTACTTGATGATATAAGGAATGAATTAATTTCTGTTACTTCTGTCGGACTCAAGGAGATAACTAATCCTGCTGCTTTTGCTGAGATAAAAAGGAAATTTATGAAAGATGCAGAACAGTTATTAATGACCAAATTACCTAAGCTGGATACTCATGTCAAAGAATTTTTGATTGGAAAATTAATGCAAGATATGATGGGTTTAGGAGAATTGGAGTTTCTTGTTAATGATCAATCACTCGAGGAAATTGTCATAACATCATCTAAAGAACCAATTCGAGTTTTTCATAAAAAATACGGATGGATTAAAACAAATTTGACTATAAAAAGAGAAGATGAGATTACAAACTACTCAAATATAATCGCTCGTCGTGTTGGAAGACAGATTACAGTACTAACGCCATTGCTCGACGCTCATTTAGTTTCAGGAGACAGAGTTAATTCCATATTATATCCGATTAGCTCGAAGGGGAATACTATTACGATCAGAAAATTTGCTCGTGATCCCTACAGTATTGTAGATTTGATCACGACTAATACGTGCGATTTAGAAACCGCAGCACTTATTTGGCTTGCGATTGAATATGAAATGAACATTTTGATTTCAGGTGGAACTGCATCGGGGAAAACTTCATTTTTGAATGCGTGCATGCCTTTCATTCCTCCCAATCATCGTATAATCAGTGTTGAAGATACTCGCGAATTAATGCTGCCTGAATTTTTATATTGGTGTCCTCTTGTAACGAGAACTGCAAACCCTGAAGGAAAAGGAGAAGTTTCGATGTTAGATCTTCTGATTAATAGTTTACGTATGAGACCAGATAGAATTGTGTTGGGAGAAATGCGACGAAAAGAAGAAGCGATGGTTTTGTTTGAAGCAATGCATACCGGACATAGTGTATATGCTACGCTTCATGCTGATTCTGCTTCTGAAACCATTTCACGTTTAACCAATCCTCCTATCAGTGTACCGCCTAATCTTTTGAAAGCAGTAAACTTGAATATAGTTATGTTTCGTGACCGACGAAAAGGTATTCGTAGAGTTTTTCAAATTGCAGAGTTTGACGCTGAAGATGACAGCGCTACTGCAACAATATTATATCGACGATCCGCAGAAGAAGACAAATTAGTTAAGCATAGTGAAAATTCACGATTTTTTGAAAACATTTCAAGAAACACCGGAATGTCTCAGCAAGATCTTGATAAAAACATCGAATATAAAAAAGAAATAATTAGTTGGCTCATTAAAAATAATATTCGTACTATTAATCAAATCGGAAAAGTCATGAATATTTATTACAATGATAAAGAAGAATTGCAAAAAATTGTAGCGAATAATGAGGCAAACAAAATTAAAACAGAATCTGACGTTACTTTTGTTTAGTCTCATGGTTAAGTTCAAAATTCCGTTTACATTTCCTGATTTGAAAAAGCAAAAAATACGCTCCGAGTTTTTTATACAAAAAATTAGTTATCGGAAAAAATCTACTTTGGGCGAAGAGTTGAAAAATTGTGATGTTCCTCTAACCAGAGAGGAATATTTAGGAATATGTCTTAGATGTTTTGTTATGAATTTTATTATTTTATTTGTCATTTCAACAACTATTTTAGCGATGGTTAATGCGGATTTTTTTGTGGTTTATGGATTCGGAATTGCTGTTATTTTTTCTGGCTTTGTATTTTTTTCACAACGAGTTTATCCTTACATTTATGTTTCTAGAAAGCAAATGGAAATTGAAAAAAATTTAGTACTGGCATTGGAAGATATTTTGATTCAATTAAACTCGGGTATACCGCTATTTGAAATAATGACTAATATTTCTGAATCTGATTACGGTATGTTGAGTTTTGAATTTAAAAAAGCGGTAAAAATGATAAGTTCAGGCCAACCAGAATCAGATGTTTTAGATTATTTGGGGAAAAAGAATCCTTCTGTGTTTTTTCGACGAGTTTTATGGCAGATTAGCAATGGAATGAGGTCCGGAAGCGATATGAGTATTGTCATTAAAGAAAGCGTTAAAACTTTGAATGAAGAACAATTGATCCAAATACAAAATTATGGGAATCGATTAAATCCTTTAATTGTTTTTTACATGCTTATTGCAGTTATTATTCCTGCTTTATCAATAACTTTCTTAACGATAATATCTTCAATGGTAAATTTACCTCAAAATATGATTGTTCTTCTCTTTATCGGCTTGTTTGTCTTTGACGTGTTGATACAAGTTATGTTTTTAGGGCTAATTAAATCTAGGAGGCCGAGCTTATTCTAATGAAAAAAGATTTAATCAAAAAAATAATAATTGGATTAATTTTTTCCCTCGTTATTAGTTCAATCACTCTTTTATTTTATCGGAAAATTTGGCCGTCATTATTTGCGTTTGGATTATCACTTTCGGTATTTTTTGTCTATGAGTACTTGAAAGAATATTTTAAGACTAGTGCGCGAATTAAGAAAATAGAAGATGTATTTCCTGATTTTTTGCAGTTAATGTCTAGTAATTTACGCGCGGGAATGACAATTGATCGAGCTATGCTTTTGAGTTCGCGTCCTGAATTTGCTCCGCTCGACGAGGAAATACTTAAGACTGGAAGAGATATAACTATTGGAAAAAATATTGATCGTGCTTTACTTGGATTAGCTAAAAGAATTGGATCATCAAAAATAGATAAAATTATTTTTTTAATAATCTCGGGAATACGATCTGGCGGAGATTTGGCAATTTTGCTCGAACAGACTTCCAGAGGTTTGCGTGATCGCTCCATTTTGGAAAAAAAGGCTGCTTCAAGTATTTTAATGTACGTTATTTTTATTTTTTTAGCTGTTTCAATTTTTGCGCCGGCGCTTTTTTCTTTATCTAATGTTTTGGTAACTGTGCTGACAAATATTTTTTCTGGGCTGCCGGATATTCAAAACACAAATATCAATCTGCCTTTTTCATTGTCTAAAATAAATATTTCCACAACTTTTGTTTTTTACTTCTCTATATTTTTTATGATTACTATCGATATACTTGCAGCAATGGTTTTGGGTTTGGTAAATAAAGGTGAAGAGAGACAAGGGCTGAAGTTTCTTCCAATACTTATTGTCCTGAGCCTTACTGTTTTTTTTCTAACTAGGATTATTGTAGGAAATTTTGTTGGAAGCCTGTTTTAGTTATTAGTAAACAATACATTTTTAAAATAATTTAGATTCAATAGGATATGAAAAAAAGAGCTGCACAGAAAAAAGGGAAAGTTTCTACGGGAAATGAATTTCTTGATCGATTAACGAATGGGGGTTTTGAAAAGAATTCTTCAAATCTTGTCGTTGGTAATTCTGGTTCTGGTAAAACTATTTTTGGCGTCCAATTTTTGATTGAAGGTTTGAAAAAAAATGAAGCTTGTATGTATTTGACTTTTGAAGAGAAAAAAGAGAATTTCTATGATAACATGCTTGATTTAGGATGGAACTTGGCTGAGTTAGAAAAAAAAGGGAAGTTTCATTTTTTGCAATACAGCCCTAAAAAGGTTAAGACTATGCTTGAAGAAGGGGGAGGAATCATAGAGACAATTATTGTAAGGGAAAAGATAACTCGGTTGGTTATTGATAGTATTACATCATTTGTAGTCCTTTTTGATCGAGAGATTCGGAAACGAGAAGCAGTGTTATCACTATTTAATATTCTAAGGAACTGGAATTGTACAACTTTATTAATTTACGAAGGAAATCCCTTACAGAAAAAATCTATCGATAATCAAATTCTTGAATTCGAATGTGATTCGTTGATTTATTTATATTACCTTCGCGAAAAAGATACGCGTAATAGATTTTTAGAGGTTATAAAAATGCGCGGAAGCGAACATGAAAAGAAGATTTACCCATTCACGATAGATCAAGGTATTACTTTGATAAATAAGCCTTATATCGGAAAGTTGAAGGAATGAAAATAACAATTCTAATTCTCTAAAAATATAAAATTATAAAATAAAAAAAATGAAAATTTATGCTGTTACTTTTTCAGTTATTGTTCCAGTTGCAGTTAAACTAACTGAGCTGCCTGATTTTCTATATGTAATTGTTATATCTCCTTTGAAATTATCTCCGGTTGTCAAAGCGCACGAAACTGTTTTCGTCGTTTTTGAACTTGCTGTAACATTTACTTTTGTTGTATCAATACCGCAATTTGTGATGTCGACACTTTCAATTTGGAACGTTTCTCCGCCATTATTTTGAAGTTCTAATGTAACTCCTGCAGGTTTCGCGTTCCAAGCATTAGCATAGAAAGGAGCTGTTACAATTGCGGTTCCAGATGTATATTTTCCTGGAGTAAAAACTCCGAAATACGCAAGAACACCGATTGCAATAACTGCCGCTAAAATAGCCCAACCATAGGTCATAAGAAACTCCATAGCTGCTTGACCCTTTTTATTAAACATGATTCTCCCTCCTTTCATCCCCTTTAGAATGTCTATAAAAACTAAATCCAGTATATAAATGTTTCTTGTAGACGGTAATTTACATTTTGTACAATGTAAATGTTACAACCGCCATGAATAATAAAGAAACAGCTATGAGTATTTTAGACTGAATAGATGTTAACAGAATAATACCAGAAAGAATGAATGAAATAACAGAAATAATAAAAAACCTAAATTTCCACGCATTAATTTCCTCTTTGCACATTTTTCCTAAAACTAGTGCCGCAGGAATTCCTAGTAAGATTAATAAAACGTAAAAAACCTCTGTTATCATAATTATGAAAATCAAAACAACTTTAAAAGCATTTCCTCGAGATGAAATGATTCAGAGGATTTTTAATAATGAAATTTTTATTTATCCAACAGATACAATTTATGGAATTGGCTGCAATGCTCTGGATGAGTTGGCAGTACAAAAAATTAGATTGATTAAAGGAAGAGATGATAAACCATTTTCTGTAATTGCGCCTTCCTTTGATTGGATTTATGAAAATTGTGATGTTGATGTTGACTTAAAAAAATATTTGCCATGGCCTTACACGATAATACTTAAGAAAAAAAATCCTAAATTCTTATCTTGGGTTTCTGGAACTGACTCTCTGGGAATTAGAATTCCACAGCATGAGTTTACCACTATTATTCAAAAAGCTAGGGTACCATTTATCACGACTTCGGTTAATTTGTCAGGTGAAAAACCAATTACAGATATATCAGAATTACCTCAAAAAATTGATAAAGAAGCAGATGTAATTATTGATGATGGAGTGTTGTCCGGAAAGCCTTCGACACTTATTGTTGAAGGGAAGGAGATTTCTAGGAAATAATTTAAATGAAGGAGAAGAAGTATTTACATGAGATATGCGATAATTTATTGTAAGGATAATATTGCCGGTAAAAATGTTGCCGATCGATTTAGAGAAATGGGTTTTAATCCCCATGTGCCTATTATTGAGCTAAGAAAAGAGACGCTTTACTCTGAAATTACTATAGAAAAATATCCTGAACTGAGAAATATTGATTTTATTTTTTTTGCATCCACGCATCGCTCTGAAAAAGGAGTTCCTTCCTTATGTTTGCACACTCCGGGAAATTGGCGGTCTGCGGATTTAGGCGGAAAAGAAGGAAAAATTTGTCCGACGTATGCTTTTGTTATGAAATACCTGTTTATTATGCTGCATAAATTCGCAATTGAAGAAAAAGTGACGACAAAATATTCAATTAGCATGGAAGCGACACATCATGGCCCGTTAATAGATATTCCTTGTTGTTTTATTGAGCTTGGAAGTGCAGAAAATGAGTGGAAAGATGCAACAGCTGCGGGTGTTTTGGCTAAAACGGTTTTATCTATTCAAGAATATAAGCCTGAAAAAAATTGGATAGCTTCCCTTGCTATAGGAGGTCCGCATTATGCCCCTAATTTTAATCATTTACAGTTAAAATCTTCATATGCTGTCTCCCATATCGTTGCGCAATATTCATTGCCTTTAACAGAAAATATGCTCAAGGAGGCTGAAGCAAAAACTAAAGAACAGATTTCTAAAGTGTTGATTGACTGGAAAGGGTGTGGAAAAGCTGAGGAACGAGAACGAATGATTACTCTTATTGATAAAATGGGTTTTTCCTACCTAAAGACGAGTGATGTATAATCTTATATCTTAGTCTACCATAAACTTAAAAAACGTTTTTTGATTTCCTGAATAAGAGGTGACCATGACTGAAGAAATAATTATCAATGAATCATTTGATATAGAAATGTCAAATTTGGAAGTGGATGACTTTAATTCTCGAGAACTTATGGAATTAAAAATAAAGGTCAGCGAGTTAGTTACTGATAATGTTATTAACAAACTTATATCTTACCCGAAAATTAAAAATAATTTGACGTATGATTTACCGTATCAACGAGACGGAGCTTTAAGAATTTTACGAGATTTTAATTGTAATGCCTTACTTGCAGATGAAGTAGGATTAGGAAAAACAATTACTACAGGAATGGTTATAAAAGAACTCATTGAAAGGGGTTTTGCAAAGAAAATTTTAATATTAACGCCTCCTTCTCTAGTGGATCAATGGGTAGCAGAGCTCGATGATAAATTTGATATTTCTTTTAACATTATTGAGAACGAAGATGATTGGGATGTGAGCGATTTTGCCATAGCATCTATTGATCGAGTAAAAGGCTATGATCTCGAATCAAGACAATTTAGACATAAAAAAGTTCACGATATTTCTTGGGATCTGTTAATCGTTGATGAAGCACATAAGTTAAAAGATCGACTAAGCATGAGAACAAAATTTGTTGATAAAATTCAGAAAAAAAGATTTTTAATTTTAACGGCAACGCCATTTCAAAACGATTTAGTTGAATTGTATAACTTATTGAATTTGTTAAAGAAAGGGCATTTGGGAACTTTACAGGCATTTAGGAAAAATTTTCTGGAACGAGGAAATAAAAGAAAGCCATTGAACCATGAGGTACTTAAAAGAAAACTGAGGGAAGTTATGGTGCGAAGAAAAAGAAGTGAGACGACTGTTGAATATATGCAGAGAGTTCCGAAAACTATTTCAGTAGATTTAACGGATGAAGAAAAAATTATTTACGAGGAGATTCAAAACATGATTAAATCTAATTACTTTTTATCATCGGGCATGCAAATAAATGGTAAGCTCGCGATCTATGCAATTCTTCCCAAAATTACGAGTTCTTCAAAGTCTGCAATGGAATCTTTGCAACGGATAATTGATAATCAAGATAAATATCACAAAAGAACAATTACTCATGCACAAAAGATTTTAGACGCATATGCTGTCTTAAAAACAGATTCAAAAATAGAAACACTCATCAAACTTATTCGGGATATTTTTCGTCAGGACCGAAATCAAAAAATTCTTATTTACACAAAGCATCCTACGACTCTCTTTTATATTATTGAAAAACTTAAACCAACTGGATTAAGTATTGTTCCTTTTACCGGCGCCAGTACGCGTGAAGAGAAGACTGCGATTATTGATGAATTTAAGAATCGTGCCGATATCATGATCTCAACTGAAACTGGTTGTGAAGGATTAAATTTTCAATTTTGCAATAATCTTATTAATTATGATCTGCCATGGAATCCTATGTCCGTTGAACAAAGAATTGGAAGAATAGATAGGATTGGGCAAAAAAGAAATATGAATATTTACAGCTTAGCTACGAAAGGCACAATGGAAGAATATGTTGTTGATCTTATTATAAATAAAATGTGCTGCGTCGGTTTAATTATTGGAGAACTGCCAATTATTCTTTTTAATCTTGGCCTTGATGGAAATGGTAATAATGGTGTAAATAAAATTGAGGAAATGATAATGAATCATTTTATCGATTCAAAAAATAACCTAGAAATATTTTCTAAAGGAATTAAGGAAATTGAAACTATTATTCAACAAGGAATACAATCATATTCAGAATATAAAATAAATACTTCAGAATTAATAGACCATGAGTGATCTTAAAAATATTGTAAAAGAATTTTTTGTTAAACTTAATTGTACAGTTATTGGAGATGATATTTTGTTAATTGAAAATGTTCCAAAAGATTTTGAAAAAATTTACGGAAAAAATGGACCTTACCGTTTTGCATTTGAAGAAAATGCCGATGGAGAATTATTAACTAGCTCGAGCCATTTATTTAATGTTATATCGGAATATTTGAGAAATAAAGCAAAAGTTACACTGCTCAAATTAGAATTAGAGGAAATTTCGCCGGATGAACTGCAGAAACATATTCATTTTAATGGGTACAATATTTACAAAATCAATAAGAAAAGCAATAATGATTACATTTACAAACTCACTTTTGAAACAACTATTCATTACTTAAATGAAACTGAGAAAGTGATTAATCACTTGTATATTCATGATAACACACTTATTGAAAATTTCAATCTTGAAGATTATCAAACAATTCCCGCGACTCGACGGGAAATTAAAAATGAAGGTGAATTAGATATGAAATTGCCACAAGAAAAAATTAAGCAGCTGCTTCATGATCGTCTGCTTGAAATTAAGGAAAAATTAAAAGTTTCATTAGATAGAGAAATACTACGTATTAATGAGCATTACAATAATTTGTCTCACGAAGCCAATAAGGAAATTGAATCTACAAGAGTAAAACTTGCGGAATTGAAAAATTCTCATGAAGATCTGCAAACGAAAAAGGTTAAAGAACAAAAGTTACAGGAGGCTATTATTCGGTTAGAAGAAAAAATTCATCCTCAAGAATTAGAAAAAGAAAAAAAATTTCATTTAATTGAAGAAAAAAACAAGCATTCAATTAATATCTCATCTAAGCTATTAAATCAGACGGTAATTTGCTTTCCTATTTTTTCTTTACAGATGGTATTTATGAATAATAAAAAATTTAAAACAGTTGATGCAGAATTTAATGCATTGACTAAACAAATCCATAAAATCGTTTGTGAATGCTGTTCTTTAGAAATAAAAGAAATTATCATTTGTTCGTCTAATCATTTACTATGCCGACAATGTGGTGATCGATGCTCGTGTAATGCCATTCAATGTATCAAATGTCGGAAAAGCAATTGCTATCTTTGCAGCAAACAAATTTGCGATAGCTGCACTTCATTATGCAGCATGTGTAGAAAAAATATATGCCAATCAGATGCAAAAACAGACTTTATAACAAAAAAAATTATATGTCGTCAGTGTAGCACAACTTGTCCGTCTTGCAAACGACTTGGAAGTAAGCAGTTATTTAAAAAAATTGAGAACAAATTTTATTGTCCGTCATGTTATGGAAAAATTAAAATTCAGGAAGTTTTTTGAATGTTAAAAATTTCAAGCATATCTTCTATCCATGTCATTTGTAATCTCAAATTGCCCTTGGGAAATAAAATATTTAAATGATCTTCTAATCCTTCTTTATCAGAAGATTTGTCTCTAATCAAAGAAACTTGATCAATTTCGCTATTTGTCTCGTCTTTTAAAGAAATTAATGTTGCAGTTTTATAGCCGTCTGTATTTGCCAGGTAATTTTTTACAAGTTGTTCACCAAAATGATATGCATGTTTCAATGCTTCAATGTCAGATTCTGCTGAAATCAATTTAGATTTTGTAATTATATCATTATATACCACTCCAAATCCCTTAGATACTCCGTGTTCAATTTCAAAAACTGCAGTGTAATTTGTCATCTTTAAAGATGCTATATCTCTTATTTAAACTTTTATATTTTTTATTTCATCCAGTAATTCTTTTTTTCTTTTTCGCGAGGTATATTTTTTTCCAAATTTAACTAATATGGAGTTTAGTTCTTTCCAATAACTTTCTGGGAATAATTTTTTCAAATCGTTTTCCACATCTTCTGAACCCTTTCCATTGCTCCAATCTAAATAATGAGCTATAAAGTAGACATGGGTATCGACGCCAATAGTGTTATAGCCATTTTCAGACAGGAAGACATTTGCAGTCTTATTCCCAACGCCAGGCAGTTCAATAAGTCGATCATATTTTAATGGGACATTGCCATCATATTTTTCTGATAGGATTTTAGCACAGCCTATTATATTTTTTGACTTGGTGATGTAAAAGTTGACAGGTTTGATTATGCTTTGTATTTCTACTAATGATGCTTCGGATAATTTTTTTGCGTCGGGAAATTTTTCAAATAAAGTGCTGCAGACTTTTATTGTAGTTTCATCTAATGTCCTGGCTGACAATAATGTTGATATCAATGTCTTAAATTTTGAATCCCAGGATTCTGCAGCTAAGCGCATATCTCCCTTTATTTCATTGATTTTTTTTAATTGAGCTATTGCCTTTTTTGAATCCATTTTTTGATAATTGGTATATAGAGGAAATAGAAAAAACTTATAAACTTATTTTACATGGGTAGAATATATATTTTGAATAATATTGAAAGGAGGTATACTATAATGGCTAAAAATAATAACGGAAATGTTCTGGGAAGTTGGGCGTTTCTAATAGGAGTGATTTTAGCAGTTGTTTTAGGTCTTGGTTTTACCGGCGGGTTAGCAGATACATTAACGTGGGTCTTGGTTCTTGTTGGTATTATTGTCGGATTGTTAAACGTTGCTGATAGAGAAGCTACTCCATTTTTAATGTCTGGTGCAGTACTTGTTATCGTTTCTGCATTAGGAGGACAAGTTCTTTCTGATGTAATGTATGTTAGCGGAATTTTACAAGCTTTGCTTATTTTGTTTGTTCCTGCTACAATAATTGTTGCAATAAGAAACGTTTTCAGCATTGCTAAACATTAATTTTATTTTTTTTTATTTTTTATAATTTTATTATTTTTTAATGAGTTATGTAATAATACCTCTAGTTGTTGAAGTAATTGTTAATATAGAAATCTTTTTTCTTGTTAAAGATCAATGAAATTTATTTTCGATATACATCGTCATACCAATTGCAATACATAAAACAATAAGGTAAACACTCACGAATTGTATAACTGTATAACTAAAGTTCTTCGTCAGCGCCAAAATAGTTACTGCATACCAAGTAATTAGTGATAAAATTCCTGCAAATGCGGCGCGATATTTTACCTTTTCAGAACATAATTCTGGATTTATAGTACAAATCATTATTTGTGGTGCTATTTTTTTTTGTAAATATAATCCATTTAAAATAAGAATAACAACTAACGATAACTTAAGCTGAAATAAGGGTTTGGATAAAAATTCGGGTTTTTGATATACTAACAGAGTTCCGGATATAATCACAAGGATCAATGCTGTGCTAATTAATTTAGATAATAGTGGGTAAACATCTAGTAATTCTTGAGCTAATTTTTTTTGGCGATGTCCAGCTATATGCAAATAATCTGTTACTGTAACTGCGCCAACTGCAACAACAACAGAAAGTAGATGTATAACTAAAATTATTCCATACACCTCTATCATGAAAAAATTAAGAATAAAGAGATTATAAATATTCACACATTTCTCTGTCACAATATTTAAAAGTTAATGCGCACAATTGATAGTATGTCTCTTAAATATGAGTGGGATTTTTCGTCTTTTAAAGAAAAAGACTTTTTTAAAAATAAGTAAATGTATCAAATTAATTAACAATAACTTTATAATTGGTATATTTCTATTCATTTTAAGCCGCCATCGCTCAGTGGTAGAGCAACGGATTGCTAATCCGTGCCGTTTCGGTTCCTGGGTTCGATTCCCAGTGGCGGCGTGTTTTTTTGATAGCAGAAACATTTAATAAATTTGGTATATGAAAAAATATAAAGCGATTTCGTGAGATTCTATTAGAGTTCGTAAGAACTGAAGAATCAGAAAATTTATTTTCTGATCCTGAACAATTTCATTTTGACAAAGTAAAAAAAAATGTTAAAAGATGGGGGATATATAAACTCAGATATAGAGGTAGTTAATGGAGTGGTTAGAGAAATAGATAGAGATAGTAAAAGAGTAATTTATGATATTCAATCCCCTATTTCTGAAAACATTATAAAGATATTAAGACAAAATATAAAAAGTGATTAATTTGATGAAAAATAAGATAAAAAGCAACGATATAGATAATATCGTTATTTTCCTCTCATTCTCGAGCGCAGTAGTTTAACCTAGATTTCATATTAATTACCCAATATAGCCAAATAACTTAATTCTAATCAAATGAATATTTTATGAAACTGAGGATCTCCTAAATCAATTTTTCGTGCTTCCAAATTTTTTCCGACATATCCTTTCACTGATCTTCCTCCTCGATAAAATCGCCGCGGCCATTCTCTATTTTTTTTCTTTTTAGCTATTTTTTTCTTCACTTCATGATGCTCTTTAATCACTGGTTCAACAGTTCCCCGTGATTCAAATACATCAATTGTTTTAGGAATATGATGCCTGATTTCAGCATTCGTCGTAGCTATAAAATAACCTTGCTTACCCATATGGATTAGCCAGTCAGAAATTTTCATTTTTCCCATGCTAATATGCTTAATACTATTCGCCTGAATCATTTGCAAAGCAGCGCGAATCATTGCTCTTTCATTGTGCGAATTTGATAGTTCATTAATCAAATCTTTCAATTCCTGCACTATCTCTTTAGGTATTCTAATTACAAATCCTTGCTTCTCCAATTGTTCAAGAAAATCGATTCGTTTATGCATTGCATGCAAAATAAAGCCAGAATCTAAAATTACTTGCATATAATATATGATGCACACTAAGATATAATGTTTTGTGTTTTCAATAATAATCCCAAAATCTTATAAACTATTTCTTGTTATGAGTAGTATGAAATTATTGTCAGTGCACTGCGATTACATAAACTTTAAACCATTAAAAAAAGCGTTAAAAAATCCGGAAGAGCTTTCTGAAGAAAGAAAAAAAGAAATAACGATTAAAGATCCTCTTGTTATTTTTACGGCCGTTGAAAAATCTGATGAATCAAATCCCGACGTACTTAATAGATACATTGCTGAAATAATGAGCTTAGCAGAGCAAGTCGGATCGAAAAACATTGTCTTATATCCGTATGCACATTTATCTTCTTCTCTTTCAAACCCAGATTTTGCTTTGAAAACATTGGAGGGAGCAGAAAAAGAATTAACGAAGAAAAAATATGTTGTTTCTAGGGCACCTTTTGGATATTATAAAGAGTTCTCATTAAAATGCAAAGGTCATCCTCTTTCTGAATTGTCAAGAGAAATTGGTGAGGTGAAGAATGAGAAAGGGAAAGTTATAACAGCGGTTGAAGAGAAATACGATCCAAAACAATTGTTGCGTGAATTAACTAAATCTAAATTAGATACTTCAAAATTAAATGGTAATGATCATCGCATTATCGGTCATGCAATGGATTTGTTTAGTTTTTCGGATATCGCTCCGGGCATGGTATTTTGGCATAATAACGGCTGGACGATTTTTAATGAATTGGTTAATTTTTGGCGCGAGGAACATCGCAAAGCTGGCTATCAAGAAATCAGAACACCACAAATTCTTGATAAAAAATTATGGCAAATATCAGGGCATTGGGAAAAATATAAAGAAAATATTTTTTTATCTGATTATGAGAAAAGAACGTTTGCAGTTAAACCTATGAACTGTCCTGGCGGTATGATTGTATATAGAAACTCGCCTAAAACATACAAGGATTTGCCTTTGCGTTTAGCCGAGCTTGGAATAGTACACCGGCAAGAATTGTCCGGAGTTTTATCAGGATTATTTAGAGTTATACAATTTACACAGGATGATGCACATATATTCTGCACTGAAAAACAATTAGAAGAAGAAATTATCAAAATTATTGAACTTGTTGATAGATTTTATACTTTATTTGGGTTTAGTTATCACGTTGAGCTTTCTACTCGTCCGGAAAAAAGAATTGGTGATGACAAATTATGGGATAAAGCTGAAGAAATATTAGAAGATGTTTTGAAAAAAAAGAAAATGAAATTTAAAATTAATAAAGGGGACGGAGCTTTCTATGGACCGAAAATTGATTTTCATATTAAAGATTCATTGAATAGGACATGGCAACTTGCTACTATTCAATTGGATTTTGCTATGCCTGATCGCTTTGATCTAAGCTATGTTGATAAAGACAATAAAGAAAAACGTCCGATAATTTTACATCGAGTAATTTATGGATCTTTGGAGAGATTTATTGGAATCCTATTGGAACATACGAATGGCCACTTACCTTTATGGCTAGCTCCAATTCAAGTGAGAATTGTAAACTTTACTGACCGTAATAATGCTATATGTGAATCGTTGTTTGAAGAATTACTCAAACATAATGTTCGCGTGGATACTGATTTGAAAAGCGAACCGCTGCAGGGAAAAATTAAGGAGGCAGAATTACAAAAAATTCCGTACATTATTGTTATTGGCGATAAAGAAGAAAAATCAGGAAATCTGGCAGTTCGCACGAAAGGAAGAATTGAACAGATTAACCGGGATGAGTTTATTGAGAAAGTTATAAAGGAAATTGCAGAAAAAATTTAATTCTTCTGAGTCGTAACTCCAAGTTCTCCTAATCGTTTCAAATGTGCTTGCATTATTGCTTCAACGTTTGCGATTATCTTAATTAATTCATTTCGCTCTGCCAATAATGTATTCAATGCTCCTTTATGAAATCCAATTTCTTCTTCCTTTGAAATTGGAGGTTGTTCTGTTTCCACTGTTTTTTGCAATGCCTTTTCTAAATTTTCTTTATCGATGTTAATAGCCATATTAAAAAAGAGAAAAAAGGATTAATAAAGTTATGTTTTATAATACATTGTAAAGTTAGCGGTTGGTGGAAAAGGTTAAAAGGTTGGATTTTCTTTACTTTCATATGGGTAAAATAACAGATATGAATGTAACAAATTTACCTACGGGTAAAATTGCGGCTAATCTGGGGGATGCACATGAGCATCTTGTTTCAGGAATATTGATGCGATTGGGTTTTATTGTTGGCTTTGTTGATATTCGTGGTTCGCCTTATGACTTATTTATTATAGCTTTTGAAAACCCGAATGGAAAAGAAATCGTATTAAGAGCCCAAGTTAAGACAATTGATACAAGCATTTCTTTTATTGGTGGTAGTCGTGGCGGGATTGATAGAGAATATAAATCAGGAGTTAAAACTTACAAATATAATACAAGTCATAGTGATATTATTTTAGGAATAGACAGAAAAACTCTTGATGTTTATTTAATACCCACGAGATTTATACAAAAATGGGGAACATCACGAGCAACGAGCAAAATACAATTATTAAAAAATAATTGGGATATTCTGCTTAATTGGAATAATGTATTTTTAAGCAATCTTGATAAACAAATTCCTTAATTATTTATTTTTTTCAGAATAACCAAATTTTCAACATTTGTTCTCTTGTCTTTTCTCTCTGATGCTGGATTTACTTTATATGAAAATAACCTTCTACTTACAATAGTGTCTATTAAGGTAATCTCATGTTCCCATCCAAAGTTTTCCAAATGTTCAATAATAATTCTGTCTAAAGGTATGCTAATTCCTTCCGCACTTGTGTTACCAACAAAAATAAACATTCGTGAATTAATATCTTTCTGTAATTGCGTGAAAAGTCCTAAGATACTCCAAAAATATTTATCATACACTTCTTGTATATGCTTACCCTTTATCTTGTTACGATATTCAAAAAATGTTTTAGAGTGTATTTCTATTGGTTCTATATGTCTATAAGGCAATTCTAATTTACTTAATTTCTTTATATCTTCTTCCGTATAACCCAGCCAAAATAAATCTAATTTTGCTTGCCTCATGTATTCTTGTGATTGTATATAGGGCGGGGAAGTTATGAGAATGTCTCTTTTTTTATTTAAGGTTTCTCCCAGAGAATCAACGCCCCCCCTAATAACTGCTTTTACATTTTTGGGAGACATTTCAGAGTATTCTTTAATACCTATGATAACTTTATTTATCTCTTTTTTGAGCATCTCAAAAAATATGTTTTGCCAATCTGATTTTAATAACTCTTTTATCTTATCTTGCGACCTTGTAGATTTAGAAAGTTTTTGGCGTTGGCTATCATCATAAGAGAAATATCTTGAAATTTTAAGTAATGGCACAACCAAAATATTTTTTTCTTCACTATCTTTAAAAGAGTGATAGTATCCCCAGACCTTATAGAGAAAAGGTAAAAATTCTTGCGGATACCAATAACTTAAACGAGACCAATTAGGAATAAACTCCTTTTTGCTATCTCTCATTTCTTTTATTATTTCTTCAGAATTAATATTGACAGGTTTCATAATCGCTACTTGGTGAAGTATTTTTATAATCGGGTTCAAATCCCACAATTCATAATCATGTCCATAAATCCTTGAAACTATACCTGTCGTTCCGCAGCCGCCAAATGGGTCAAATATAGACATACCTTCTTTTGCATAATTTTCCATAACATAAGCTACAACATGCGGAATAAACTTAGCAGGGTATCTATACAATCCAAATGTAGCATGCGTAGTAGAAGGTATATTTACTAACTTTCTAAAACTTACATTTTCAGATTTATTTTCCATTCTTTTTTTCCTTAATCTTTTATGTTTTTTCATTTTTATAAACTTGCCTCTTTTGTAAGATAGATTAAACCGAGCCATCTGTTTTTGGTGTTTTTTAGTGTTTCTGCTAATTCAGGGATAGCCAACTCATAAGGACAGCATTTTATCTGTTGATGTTTAGTTATGAAGTTATAATAAATCTCGTAACCCTTCATAATAGCGTTTGCAGAGTTTATACTTCCATGAAAACCTCTCATTACTTTTGTTCTTGCCCTTACGTTATTATGCAATCTTTCAATAGGATAATTAAAAGTCTCATCTTTCTCTGAAACAATAACCCTGTTATGAAAAACATTGTAACGCCCTAATTTGTTATTGTAGCCCCAGATTTTCTTAATGACTTTTCCATAAGCATTCCATCCGTCAGTTGTAGCCATCTGAATTTGATTATCCGTTTTTTCTTTTATTCTCTTTACTACTGTTTTAATGTTCTGGCTTCCTCTTGTCTTAGAATATTCAGAAGAAATTAAGAATTTGGTCTCTGGGTCTATGCTATCAATAAAAAAGTTTTTCTCTGTTCCTTTCATTCCTTTTTCATGGTGTTGTCTTCTATGAAATTCTATCTCATCAATTTGTGCCTCTGTTCCGACATTGATTTTTAATTTATTGGTAAATTTACTTATCACTTTTGCATATTTCACAACCCAATTATAAACGCTCATATGTGAGGCGTTGTGCGGATGAAATATGGCTAAATGCTCTTGCACTTTTCTTGTGCTTACTCCTCTATAAAATAAGTCTATTGATTGAGTTATCTTCTGTAGTGTGTTTCTCATTCTGAAAAAACCATTGTCAAGAGTAAAATAGGAGTTACAAGATTTACATTTATATCTCTGTATTTCTCCTCTGTTCTCAGTTTTTCTCTTTCCCCATTTAATCGTATTTGCAGAGCTACAATTAAAACACGTTATATTTTTATACTTGATTTTTTTGTTATTTGTGTTATTCATTTTAGCGAGTGGATAACCCGCCTCTTCGGAGGCGGTTTAATGTTTACTTAATATTATTACATTAGTAAATAACTAATGTATTTAAACCTTTCGGTTTTGAGAATATAAGAAAAACATAGATAATAGTATTTGCTGTTTTAAAATTATTTCAGATTGTTTTTTCAATTTTCTATCTAAAAAACTATTTAATCTTTTATTATAATTTTCAATATCATTTCCATTTTTCTTATTAAATTCTTCTTTAAGTAAAATTATCTTTTCTCTTGTATTCATTACTATTAAATCATGTTTATTCCAAAAATTCATTTTTTTGTTTTCTTGGCTTTATTTAACGCTATTTCAAGAATGTCATTTAATTTCAAATTTAATTTTTCAATTGTTTCCGTCGGTATAGTGATAATTAAGGAATTTCCATTCTTCCTTAATTTGGCATCAAAATAACTCTCATAATCCATAGTAGGTATTAAATTGTATTTAATAATATTTAATACCTACACATCCTTAAAAATCTATCGTTTTAATTAAAATTTTACAAAAGATTTTTAAATAGCTATTTGCTTAGGTTAGCACATGGCAAAGCCAATACCAAAATGGGTTCAGGAAAGAGTTTCACGAATTTGGAAAAAATATAATTCAAAGGAGCTAACTTTTGATATGATAGAAAAAGTGTTAAGCCCCATGGATGATAGGAACACTATTAGTGTTTTTTTGAATGAATTAAAAAAAGCAGAATGGATAGAAATTAAACCAAGTAAAGAGGATATGAGGAAAAAAATTTATACTCTTAAAGAACCAAATATAATTATGAAGGAATTAGTGCACAATGGAAATTAAAGAGGTAAAAGTTGAATTAGTAGACAAAGAATCGAGATTTGTGATAAAAAGAATTATCACAGACAATGGAGAATTTTTTAATAGGATATTATCTGTTTCAAATGGTATTTATTCTTGTGAAAAAAAAAGATTGAATCACGGAAAATCTGTTTTAAGTTCTCCTTTTCAAACATTTCATATAAATTGGGATAGTAAAGAGGAAGAATGGGAATTTAAGGGATTAAAAAAAGCAAAAGAACATTCTGAAAAATACAATAGAATTTTTATCCCATATAAACAGAGAAATGAAGGATTATGGAATAAATTAAATTGGAATGAGACAAAAAAAGATTTTCAGGAATTAAAATCAAAATCTAAATTAGTTCCTTATTGTATTCCTTTAAATGCTTCTTTTGATGAATGGAAAATCAAAAGAGAAGAGGCAATTAAATCTCTTGAAAAAAATCAAAAATTAATTCCCATATTTTCATCTAAGCATCTTAATATTGATGAATTTCCAAGATTAGTAAAATATGAATTAAAACACTCCCAATTAATTGGTATCTGTTCTTATGGAATGAGTAATATTATAGAGAAAACAAATTTGTCTATAGTAAATTCACTAAATTCCTCTTTTAATATTGGAGATAATATCTCTTTGATTGTTTATTTGGATTATAATAAGATTCTAACGAACCATTCTTATATTGCTGGTTCATTTGCTTATTGCTGTTTTGCAGGAGATATTTTTTCTGAAAAGGCACATTTCCCAAGAACTATGTCCCCAGAATCAGTAGAAAATATGATGAACAAAAAAATAAGTGACTATTTCTTATACGACATTAAAGAAAAAAAATTTACAAAATCTCTTTCTCAAAAAGAATGGCATGGATTTAGTTTAACAGATAATTTTATGGAAAAAATAGCTGTAAGTGAGGGACTAAATAGTTATGATTCTATAAGATGGATTAATCATCATTTACAACAGCAGGATTTAAACTTAATTAATAAAATTTTATTATCTAAAAGAAATGTTATTGAAACTATGAAAAATTATGCTGGTTGGAATGTATTTTTGAACAAAGTCAATCCAATTTCTAATGAAATTCAAAGGACATTATAATGCTCATATGTGAGAAAAGGACACAACATTAGGGAATTGCCTGTTCTTTCCAAGCAGGTGGATTCCCTAATGCCTCAATTAAAACTATTAGTTTTTCATATCTTTTAAACTTTCCCAAATTTTTTCATTTCCTAACTTATTAATTAATTGTTTATTTCTTTAATTTCTTAACTTCATTTTCTAATTTCAGTATTCTTTTCTTCAAATCGTTAATCTCTTTTTTTGTAGTTTCTTCTGGATAAAGGGCTTCTTCAAATGGTATCGCTCCTTTGCTTTTTTCCGCAAGACATTCTTTGCAATAGGGAATATAATTAGCCCACGTAACTTCTCCAAATTTTCCACATCTCCCGCATTTTGTTTTTTTAGGCATCATAATGAATAAAATAAGAAAACTAAACTATTTATTAATTTCTGTTCCTTACCAACCGCTAACTTTACAATGTAGTCTTATAATAATATATGGACGTCTCAAAAAATCTAACTTCAGAGGAACAAGATAAAATAATCGAGGTACTAAAGCTCCGATTTGAAAAAAACATGCATCGGCATAAAAAAATTGAATGGGATAAAATCGAAAAAAAAATTAAAGCGAATCCTCAAAAATTATGGTCATTACATGAAATGGAAAAAACAGGGGGAGAGCCAGATGTTGTTGGCTTTGATCCAAAAAATAAAGAATACTTTTTTTATGATTGTTCAGCTGAAAGTCCAATAAATCGAAGAAGTGTGTGTTATGATCGTGAGGCGCTGGAATCGAGGAAAGAACACAAACCGAAAAATAATGCAGTAGATATGGCTGCTGAAATGTGCATTGAACTTCTAGATGAAAACAAATATCGAGAGTTGCAAAAAATAGGAAAATTTGATACAAAAACTTCAAGCTGGATCAAAACCCCTCCGGCTATTAGAAAACACGGAGGAGCTCTTTTTTGCGATTGCCGTTATGATCATGTTTTTGTTTATCATAATGGCGCGGAGTCATATTATGCAGCACGAGGATTTCGTGGTTTATTGCGTGTTTGATTCTAGATATTATTCTACTTCTCGATATTCTTAAATATTCTAATAGCTTTCGGGTATTATGAAAAAAAATTCAAGTAATGAAGTGGCCACTTTTGCAGGGGGATGCTTCTGGTGTGTTGAAGCTGCATTTTTATTAATTCCTGGTGTGGAAAAAGTTGTTTCGGGTTATTCAGGTGGAGAAATAAAAAATCCAAGCTATGAGCAAGTTTCATCGGGCGAAACTGGCCATCGGGAAGCAATTCAAATTACCTTTAATCCAAAAAAAATATCTTATGAAAATTTATTAAATCATTTCTGGAAAAATATTGACCCTTCTGATAATAATGGGCAGTTTTATGATCGAGGTTTTCAGTATTCTCCCGCAATTTTTTATCATTCTGATGAACAGAAGAAATCGGCTTTAGAATCACGGAAAAAAATTGAAACGATGAAAAAGTTTGAGAAAATTGCTGTCGAAATTATTCCTTTCAAAAACTTTTATTCTGCTGAAGATTATCACCAAAACTATGCAAAAAAAAATCCGCTGCAATACAAAATGTATAAAATTGGATCAGGCAGAAATTCTTTTTTAAAGAAGGTGTGGGAGAAAAAATAAATTTGATTTGGGCTGACCTTGTCAAGCTTCTTCTCTAAATATTGGTAATCGATCATTTTTTAAATTCTAATCTTTTATTAATAAAATGACTAACAAAGAACTAAAAAATATAGATTTCTGGCAAAAGGTATTACAAGAACTCCCCGAATCCTATAAATTGTGGTTTAAAGATGAAAAAAAATTTCTATATAAAAATATAACAAAAAACTCTAAAGTTTTGGAAGTTGGATGTGGAGATGGAAGAAGTATCAAAGATATTATCGATATAACGCAAAATATAACTGCAATAGACAATGATCCCAAAGCAGTAATTGATGCTAGTAATAATTTTAAAAGATATAAAACTATCAATATTTCATTAGCTAATGCTAAGGACTTACCTTTTAAAGATAATACTTTTGATCATGTGTTATGCCTCACGACGTTTGCGAATTTTGGAGATGACAAATATAAAATTCTTGAAGAAATGAAAAGAGTAGTAAGAAAAAAAGGAACGATCATTATAAGTGTGTTTTCAGAAGATGCTCTAGACGAAAGAATGAAAGTTTACAAGAGCCAGGAAGTTCCTATAAAAGAAATCGCCAAAAACGGAAAAATAATTTTTGATGAAAGCGTTGGAGCAAATGTTTCAGAACAATTTTCAAAAAAAGAATTAATTAAAATATTTAGTAAAGTAAAATTTACCGTTGAAGAAATAGAAAAATCAGGCATAGGATATATGTGTAAATTATCTAAAGACGAGTAGTGGCATAATATTTATATACAAATAAGATTAATCTTATTTATGCAAATTGATAAAATAAAAATGAGTTCACGGGGACAGGTAGTTATTCCTTTAGATATGAGAAAAGATATAAAAGAGGGAGATAAATTAATTGTCATTAGAAAAGATGATGAGATTATCTTAAAAAAATTAATTTCTGAAACAGCTCTTTGGTCAGAGAAATCTTTGGCAAAAACGTGGATGAACAAAGAAGAAGATGAAATATGGAAGGATTTGTAAAAGGAAAAGTAGTTATTCTAGAATTTCCTTTTTCAAATTTTATCAATTCTAAAAGAAGGCCTTCTTTAATAATCAAAATTCCGAAAGGAGATGATTTAATTGTTTGTCAAATAACAGGAAAATCATACGAAAAGTCTGTCGAGATACCTATTAAGAAAGAAGATTTTCAAAATGGAAGCTTGAAAGTTGAAAGTTATCTAAGATTAGACAAAATATTTTCTGTTGAAAAATCAATGGTCAAGTACAAAGTCGGTTCGCTAAAACAAACAAAATTTATTAGCATAGTAAATGAGTTATGTACTTACTTAAAAAATTGATTAAGATAGATATGAAAAAACAACTGTCAAATAAAAAACCATCCATTGAAGAACTTAAGAAAAAACTTACACCATTGCAATTTCACGTTACTCAACAATGTGGTACAGAGCCTCCTTTTAACAATGAATACTGGGATAATAAGAAAGATGGCATTTACATCGATATATTAACTGGAGAGCCTTTGTTTATCTCTAAAGACAAATTTGATTCTGGAACTGGATGGCCATCATTTACGCAGCCATTGGAGAAAAAAAATATTGTTGAGAAAGAAGATAAATCTTTATTTATGAAAAGGATCGAAATAAAAAGTAAAGCCGGAAATCATTTAGGCCATGTTTTTAATGACGGTCCGCAGCCAACAGGATTACGATATTGCATGAATTCTGCTGCCTTGCGATTTATTCCTGTGGAAAAATTAGAAAAAGAAGGATACAGGAAATACAGAAAATTATTCGAGTAATTTCTGCCTAAATAATTTTCGGGGTTAAATAACTTCGAAAACATTCTTTAATCTTACTTTCTCCTGTAACCGATACTTTTTAGATATTCATCTTTTAAAGATTCTATTTCTTTATTTAGAGAGAATCTATAAATCTCTTTATTTTCTTTTCTTAGTTCAAGATATTTAGTTAGAATACGATGACATACTTTCTCGGCGCGCCAATGACCATCCCCTGGAAGATAATAAGATGCATATGCTATCTTATATCCTATTAATTGAGGTATTAATTTTTCTCCTTCATTTATATCATTAACCATCCCTACTTCAACTAAATCTTGAGCTAATTCATCCAAGGATTTAACTTTACTTTTTTTAAAACCAAAAAATCCAAAAATTTTTCCTTTGAATTTTTTTGCCCCAACTTTTATTTTCTTTTCTTCCCATTCATCTTTTACTCGGTATCTATTTTTAGCATTTAAACGAAAAAACAAAGGTGGATCCGGAGGCAATTTTGATGCTCTCTTCAAATAAGAATAAATCTCTTCTTGATTCATAATAAAATAAAGCATTATTTCTTTATATTTTTTTATATTCTTTCAAACAATTAAGCATCTAGATAAAAGAATATTTTAAATATTTTGAAAATTTTATTCTATCATGGACCATCAACATCTCAAAAATATAAAACCAGGTATGAAAGTCGGCGTCATGACAGCACGGAGAAAATATTCTACTGGCATTGTCGATGAAATTGCAGCGCGAACACAGTTTCACGAGCAGGGAATCATGGTTCGCTTGAAAAATGGAGACGTTGGAAGAGTTAAAAAAATCTTGCTCAGCGAAACTGAATTACAAAACTCCTTAGCTTTAGAATTGAAAAAACTTTTAGAGAAAGGCGAGCATTTTCATACTGAATTCAAGAAAGAAGCATTCTGGAGTCTTACCTATTCACATCAGCAGATTACTGAAAGCAAATCGCCGGAATTGCGCGAATTCGGACAAAAAACCTCAAAAATTATTATCGCAAAATCGCTGGCAGCTTTTTTGAATTCATCCGGCGGCAATCTAATCATCGGTATTGTGGAAAATAAAGAAAAAGAAAAATTTGAGATTTTTGGCATCGAGGAAGATATGGCACGATTAAAACTAAAAGGCATGGATCATTATAAACGAATTATTATTGACGAAATTGTTCGTGCTTTTTTTCCAGCACGTTTATTTAATCATCTCAATAATTATCTCGGCTTTCAATTTGTTACTATTGAGGGGAAAACAGTCTGCTGGATAAACATTAAGCCGAGCGACTTCAGAATTTTTTTAAAAATGAATAACAAAGAAATGTTCTTGATCCGCGTCGATTCAGAGAATAGGACCCTCGAAGGAGAAAAATTAGTTGATTATTGTATTAATCATTGGAGATGATTTATGATACAAATTAGTGCAATTAATTTTATATAGATCTAAAAAATGGTTATGTAATGAGTTTAATGAACGTTAAATTGGCTAATAGAAACATTCCTCTGCCTACTGCTGAGACAATACGCCCTGGAGATATTATTGACGGATTAAATGTACTTAATGAAAGGCCGAAAATTGTAACTGAAGTTTTTCGGGATACATTTTCATATTGTTTTCTAGATAATGTCGGCAATAAAAGTTCTTCTTATTTTTGGGGGTCTTATGAGACTTTGCAGAAAGATAATGGAAAACCGGTGAAGTTTTATCGAAGAACAGAGCAGGGGTTATTACTGATTGCATCAACAGAACAATTTTCAAAAGATGTGACATCCCCCGTCCCTAAAGGTTTTTTGCTGTGGCAAAAAATCCACTGCGGTGGAGGACGGCGTCCTTCACATTTATGCGAAGCCATGATGAATCTCTTGATCCTTGATATATCTTAAAGCTCTTTCAAAATCACTGCCACAACTCGCACAAAAATATCCTTCTGTCCAGAAATGTCCGTCGGGATATCGCTTTCGCAACGCTGGACACAATCGAAAAAAAATGTACGATGACAATCCTTTGATTATCCACATCAGCATAGCGTCAGGTTCACAATCAAGTGGACATGATTCGGCAGAACTTTCAAAATAATAATTTCTATCTTGTGTCGCTTGCATGCTTCTTCAATTGAAATTTTGCAAAAAATATTTATTTTTTCTTTTTGCATCATATGATACCGATATTTTGGTGTCAGCTGAATGTGTTTTTTATTTGCTCCAACAGAGCTTCCGCTAAAGGTTAATTGTGTTTCCATTTTTTCTCCGCGCGGCGCGCGCATGCGCGCACCACAAAGTTTATTTAGAATGAGCCAGTTATCTCTAAGTGTACTGAATTCAAAGGGGCTGCTGTCTAGCTCTATTGGATTAATTTTTCTAGACTATTGGATTAATTTTTCTAGAAATAAATATTTAGCTGCGGGTGACGCAATTCATCCGTCACCTTAAAAGGTGCGGATTTCCTGCGTAGCATTTAAAAGTTATTGTATTAAAACTAACCACATTGTATTTTTTTATTGCAGTTTCGTACATATATTTCGATAAAAGCTTTCCAAATCCTTTCTTTTGAAATTTTGGATGAATGAATATTTCTCCATCAACCAAGTGATTGCCGTCCCACCATGGCTTAATTCCTGCAACAAATCCTCCCATAATTCTATTTTTATATTCTATCAAAAAACATAAATCTGGTTGCCTGTTTAACTAATATTTTAGAAGATCATATGAAGATTTTTTTGTCCATTTTTCTCCGACATCAAAAACTCTATATGTTTCATTATAAATATCAGCAAGTTCTATCAAGTCTTTGTTTTCAATTAGGCGTATCTTTAAATCCTGCATATTAATCTAATCTGAATTATTATTAAAATCTTCTCATTTTGAATCCAATTATCAATAAACTGATAATTATAATTCCAAGAATTGTTAAAAAACTATTCAACAAATTTATTTTTACGCCGATTAGATTCAAATAAAAAACTGCTAATGGCACGACGGCAATTGACAGAGCAAAACTTAATGCAATTCTTTCTATAAAATCTATAGAGTTTTTATCTGTTTCAAAATGTTCATGTTTTTTTTTCGGGAAAAAAATATAGCTCATTATGAATCCTGGAAGAAATAATACATACACTGATCCAAATACGATTCTCATCGATTCTAAAGGCCGCAGCGAAGTAAAAAAAGGAATTATGACTGATATTATGCCTAATATACACACGAGTCCTATAAACGCTAAGACGTTAGTTTTATTCATCATTCAGCACCATTATTGATAATAATATTATGAGAATTCCGGCGACCAATGAAATTATCCATGATAGATTTCCTAATTGGTGTGTTTTATATTTAATTATAGCAAAACCGATTATTCCCAAAGCGAAAACGAACAAATAATCTTTGGTTGTTGGTTTTTCTTTGAACAAAACAGGCTTTTCAGAAAAAACATCGATAATTCCAGTGATAACTACTATAACAAGAAGGTAGTTTAAATTTATATAGACAGATACTGTTCCCTGCCAGATTTGTTCAACTAGCAGTAATAAGAGACAGGTTGCTAGAAGTGTCTGAAATAAATGGTTTATAATAATTGCTGAGTTTCCTTTGATCATAGTAGGCCTTTTTTGTAAACAGTTATATTTATCCAGTCTACAGGAATGCTGTAATTCGCATATTCTGGATTCGACAAATGCGGAACGTTGTACACAAAATTTATTTTATTATCTTTTATAAAAATATTATCTTCTTTTATATTAAAATTTGTTTCGGCTGTTAGCCAGCCGTTATCTTCTTTCGGCCTTTTATAATTCGTGACTAAGTAATCAACGTTGCTCGTCATCCATTCCAGATCATTTTTTATTGAAATAAGGGTTTGCTTAAATGGTTCAAATAAACTTTCTTCTGTAAAAGAAAAATAACGGGTAGATTCTAAAATTATATCATTCTCATAGCTTATAATGACATACCTTCCTGAAGTAGCGTTATAATAAGTTGCATTGACTAAATGCTTAATCGGAACTGATTGGTTATTAATAGAAATATTTTGGAGTCCTTGGTAATGCCAGGTTCTCATCGAGATTCTAGTTGGACGCTGAGTATCAAAAAATAAAGTTACATTGGATTCGTTAACTGAGTAAATAGGATTGTCTGCTAAAAATAATTTTGTTGAAACTATTTTATTTGTATTAACTTCTATATATCGGATCAGACCGTCAAAATTTGAAAGCTGCAGTTTATATACTCCTTTTTCAAGATTTTTAATAGTGTATGTTTTTTCCTGAATTGGTGCTGGAATTTTGCTCACTTCAGAAATGCCATCATCTTCTATCGTGAAATTTCCCTTAATATTTTCATTTGCATCGTACACTAAAATTTCCAGAACATCCTCACCTGGATACCAATTTATGTCCTGTTTTTTTATAGTAATTTCAAGATCTTCCTCGGTATAGATATAAAAAATATGTCCTCCGCGCAATGAATGATTTATTGACGTATTTTTTTTCGTATACTCTGTTATTATGTTCGGCAATAGAGTATAATAGTTATCTGAGGCAACGATTACGTTTCTTTCGTATTTTAATTCGTCATATGGAACTAAGTAGAGATTTTTGTTGATCAGATATACTTTGTCAATGCGTTCGAACTGAGATAAATTATTCAATGATGGGTTATACACTTGATTCCATTTGTAATGCCAGTCTTCCCTGTCTTTTGCGCCTAAAATAAAAACATAATCTTCTGGAAAGTTGGGTTTAAATTTTGTTTGTACCGTGATCGTCTCTGCGTTTCTGGGAATTAGTACTGAAAAATAAACGAGGCTCGCGGTGAGATTGCGATATCCTATTTCTTCCTGAATTGGCGAGGATATTCTTGATTCAGGTGAAAGATATTTTTCATTCTCCCCGATATCATAAAAATAATTAAAAATATGGTTGGCAAATAAATTGCTGTATAAAATAAAAGATATTAGAATTATCGGTATTAGAATTATAATAATTTTGAATATTTTAATTTTTCTTTCGTTGCGCATGTGTAACCGAACTTCTTTGAAAATTTGGTCTGGACTTTCGAAAACTTTTTTTTGTTCGGCAAATGGATTTGATACAGCTTCTTTTATAGAATTAATTTCTTTTTTATGCCCCTTTTTGTACTGCTCGGTATACCATCCCATTTTTCCTCTTTAACATTTGTATTTGTAAATTTTGTTGTTATTTTTATTGAACACGAGATCAAAGCACGGTTTGAACTGCGCTATGTTGTCTTTTTGTTTTTCTCCAATAAACACGTATAGTGGATTATTGTTGGTTTTATAAGCATTCATGAATTGTTTTATATACGTTAGATTATTGGTCTTCCAGAATTCTATCCATTGCTCTCTTGAGTGTTTGTTATCGTCAAAAAGACCTGGAGCAATAGTTTTTCTCTGGCTGTACCCTAAAACTACTGGAGAGTATAATGATGAGGTAGCAATAACATACGCATTTGCTTCTGTATTTTGCAAATAAGATATTGCCTCAATTTCCCGCTCTGAAACAATTGGCGCTGCCTTGGAGGATTCATTATATATTACAATAAATGAAGACATCAGCATGATAGTAAGAATAAAAAAGCCAACATTTCTTTTTTGGCTAATAACCAGCGAAAATCCAACTGAAGCAACTATTATAAGCATTATATCCAGATGGATTATGAAACGATTGAAAAAGAAAAATTTGAAATACACTATTATGAGTACGATTAGAGTCCAAAGGAAAATTACATTTATTTTTTTATTTTTAAGTAGCCAGAATAATCCTATGAATGCAAATGGTAGATATGCGAGTGTTGCAAATTGATAAGTGAAAAAATTTATGAAAGTTCCGGGAGCCTCGCCGGGTTGAAAAAATGCATTTAAAACAGGATCAAACATGACAAGAATTGCCGGGCTAAATTTTCCTAGGTAAAAGATGATGGTAAAAAAAAGGATAAGAATTCCAGCGCAAATATATACGATTAATTTAGCAAAATTATAATAGTAATCTTTTTTTGAAAATGGTGCTATGAATACATAGAAAAAATAACTTAATCCGAAAATGTAAAATGTTGGGCGATGCAATATCCCTGTCAA
Organism: Candidatus Pacearchaeota archaeon; assembly: GCA_018303785.1. Taxonomy (GTDB): domain Archaea; phylum Nanobdellota; class Nanobdellia; order Pacearchaeales; family GW2011-AR1; genus ARS1285. The sequence continues at coordinate 4,690 of JAGVXM010000040.1, read as the reverse complement.
AATAGCCATTAAGATGAACAAAATAAAATTAATTTTTTTTGGATTAGTTTCAAATTTTTTCAAGAAACAGAGGGAAAATAATACTGTGGATAAGGCTGTTATATTCTTGTAATACAAATAACTAAATGTTAGAAATTGAACGGAGGATAAGGAATAAATTAATAGTGCTATTATCGCGGTAAAATCGTCGAAATAAATTTTGGTCGTCATGTAGATTGCATATCCTAACAGTACAGAAAAAGCGGTAAATAACCAGATTAAGATGAATTCTGAAGATAAAAAGAAAGAAAGAAAGGTCATGAAATATAAAAATCCGGGTTCAGTTCCTTGGAGAATCCATTGATCGTAATTGGTTCCATGTTCAATTATATATTTGTAAATTCCGGCATCATATCCTATCGGAATGGAATTGTTAATGTAAGGAACAAGCCTGAAGAAAATAATGAGAACGAATGAAAATATTATGAAGAAATAATGAATGTATTTATCTGTTTGTTTTGTTTCTAAAGAGTTAATAATGAAAAAACTTATGACGCCGAGAAAAAGCGCTAACACTTCTAGATGAAAACTGTATCTGTATATAAGATTCATAGAAATAATTAGAACAATAAAGGTATAAACGAAAAGCAGTTGGAAGAAACTACTCTGCACAACTTTCCGTATCATTATTTTTTACATATACCGCGAGTTTAAAGGCATTTGTGTATTGTACTATTTCATTGGAGATTTTATTCTAAAAAGAATGAAAGAAAATATTGGGCCAAGAATAAATAATATAATTATTTGAGCTGCTCTTCCCAGTAAAGCTGCTGACAAACTTTGTGCTGGGGAAATGCCCAGAGTTAATGCAGAAAACACAGTTATTGCTTCATTAATTCCTAAACCTGCCGGCGTTATAGAGATTAACAAACTGAGAGATCCAATTGAGCTAATAAATAAAGCTTCAACAAAAGAAATGTGGAAACCAAATACGCTGAATTGTAATTTGAGCATAAGAGCAGAAATAAGCAATTGGGTAATTGCAATCAAACTCACTGCAATAATTATTCGCGGCTTTTTTCTTATAATGTTCCAGCTATTAGATATCATTATTATTTTGTTGATTAGAAAATATTTTGATTCTTTTAATTTTTTTGAAAAAAGAATGATAGACATCATCGCCAAAAATACAATAAAAAAGATAGTGACTAAAATCCAATTGATTATTTGTTTTTTTATGAAAATTAGTAAAGCTGTACTTAATCCTGTAACACTTGCTACCAAGAAAATTATTACGTAACTTGCGGCAACCGAAGAAATGAAATCAGTATAGGAGAATTGGTGATTTTTCTTAAGATATAAGGCTCTGGCTGCTAAACCCCCTCTTAATGGTGTAATAAGATTGTAAAAGCCAGTAACTATCGATAACATGAATGATTCGCGATTAGATATAGATATTTTCATTGTTTTTAGAATCATTCTTGTTAAATAAGCAATTAAAATATAAGTTGACAAAAATAGGGCTATTAATAATAGCAACAATATAGGAGAAACAATTTTCAGTGATCTGAACGTTTCTATATTATTTTTGAGATATAGATAAGCCAAAGTTGTCAGCACAATCAAGACAAGAATAGAAATAATTCTTTTGTAAAACTTTTTCATAATAGAATTATGTTTCTGTATATTAAAAATATATTTACTCTAAAAATTTATAAATGGATAAAAGGTAAATCTAACATGATAAAAAATATTGAGAATATTGAGGAACTTAAAGAGGAGATTTCTCGATTGAAAAAAGAAGTCGATATTAACCAGATTCTTGCTATTGATACGCCGTTTATTGACAGCCACAGTGATTTTGCTGTGATAAACATTCCATCGTATGGACATCAGGGCCATAATCTTATTTTCATGGCAGATGATAAAATTCTTATGTTCTCGTCTGGAAATGGCAAAGAGATTGATAAAAAATATGAGCGAATAATGAATAAAAAATTTGGGCGGAGCACTATTAGTATTTTCATGTTGCTGCGCGCGGTTTTAAAAAATTATTCGCATGAATTTGTTCGTATTCGAGAGGTTATGAACACACTTGAGATGGATCCTGTTTTAGATTCTATTGAAGATACTGGAAGAATTTTGCGAAAATTAACTGACCGAATGGAAGGATTGTTCCAAATAATCATCGAATTAAAAGAAGAAGATATCAAATGGTTTAATTTTTCTTTAGTTTCATTTGAGTATGATCTTTTCACGACGGAAGCGCGTTATTGGCTTGAACGATGTAGAAGTCACGTTTATCGAATTGCCTCTTTGCGAACAAAATCTGAAATGAGGTCGAATCGCGAGTTAAATGATACAATGAAGAAGCTTACGGTTATTATGACATTTTTGACTATTGTTAGTATTGTTGTTAATGTTCCTGGAACTGTCGGCGCTATTTTTGGTATTCCTGCATTGTCCAATGCTTATTTCGAAGAACATGTTACGTTCCTTATTATAACTTTATTTTCTACGACGGTTTTATCTGTTCTTCTTGGATTATTTTATTGGAAGAAATTAGGGTTCAAGTAATTTTATTTGTGATATCTCAAAATTAGATCATCGCTAATAATTACTGTTCATCTTTATGATAAAACTCGAGAAACTCAATAGTATCTTTACCTTTGTAATATGCATATGAAATTCTAAAACTTCCTGCATATACTTCACGCGTACCTTTTCTAACATTTCTCATAGGTTTTCCAATTTCGGGATTTTCAATTATTTTTTTAATTTTGTTTTTAATAGTTTTTTGCACATTATTATCTTTTATTTTAGAAATAGTTTTTTGAAAATGTTCGTCAAATATTACCTCTACCATTTCTCAAGTTCTTCAAGAAACTTATCAGCAGACATTTTTCTGAATTCTCCTCGCTCATGTCTTTTATACGCTTCTTCAGTTCTCTTGGCGAATTCAATATCTTCTTTAAATGCTTCGTCCAAATCATCAGCTTTTTTCAATAATAAAGTATGGTTATCTTTAATGATGAGCAAAGTATCTCCTTCTTTAAAATCACCTCGCATACTCGCCGGTATAACAATCTGTCCTTTTGAACTTATTTTCGTTGTATCAATTTGTACCATAGTAAGATGTATCTTACTTAATATATAAATTTTATGGTGATACAAGAATTATTCAACAATAACGTCGAAACCGCCATAGGTCATGCGCTTCATATAAAAAGGCATTAGTTTTCCGTCGTATTTTTTAACAAAAGGGTCGCTCATAACTTTCTTATTCACTGCATCGCGATGTTTTCTATTTTTATAGACAATACCAAAAAATCTTTTTATGTTATCATTAGATTTTTTGGGGCAGGAATTTCACGATGATTCTGGAAAGAATCGTCCACTGCCTTTAGGCAGTGGTTTGAAGAAATGAACATAACTTTAACTCAAGATGATATTCATTCGTTAGCTAAAGCTGAAGACGATTTGAAAAAAGGAAAAACAAGGAGATTATAATGTATTCTGTAGAGCTTTCAATTAGAGCTCAAGAATTTCTCGATAAATTGGATAAAGAAGTAATGGTAAAATCAATAGGAATGTGAACTTATAATGTTTCTACCATTATGAAAAATTAAATTTGAATGGCAATTTTAATTTGATTTCATCTAAATTTTTAGTTCTATTTTTAAAACTATGAATGGCTATTCCTTTTATTTCTTTAGTAGATTTGTCAACAATTTGGAAAATACCCTCTCCTAAATTATCAAAATAACAATTAGAAATATCTCCTTTAGAGATTTCTAGAAAATCTCCTTCTTCGTCATAATAAATATTCATATTTTCCTTTCATTTTAGAATTTTATTGAGTAGAGATATTCACATGAGCAGGAAGTTGGATAGTTATATTCTTCATACCGCCGCGTTTTTTGAAATTAAATATTTTATATCCGGCTAATTCTCCAGTTTTTTCAACATGCCCTTCAAAAACATCATCTTCAATTTCATCATAATACGCTTCATCATGCTCGCCTAATTTTATTTCAAGGATATCTTCTTCAATATCATAATAGATTTGCAATTGATTTTTCATTAAATATAATTACATATGAAAATTAATTTCAAACGGGAGATTTAGCTCATCTAAATCTCCAGCCATTTTTTTAAAATTGAGTATTCCAACTCCAATAATTTCATCAGTTTCTTCATCTTTGAAAATAGTAACTCCTGAGACAAAATCTTCCCCATAAGTTGGCCTGTTAGTTTTTATAAATATCTCTAAATAGTCTCCTTCTTCGTCATAATGAATGCTTAATTTTCCTTTCATTTTAGAATTTTATTGAACGGGTGAAGTGTGATGTTAATACAATCCCTCCATCATTTAAATATGTGACATCCTCCGTCCCCTAAAGGTTTTTTGCTGTGGCAAAAAATCCACTGCGGTGGAGGACGGCGTCATTTCATTTTATGCTAGACCATGATGCCTTTCTTGATTCTCAACATACCTCAACGCTCTTTCAAAATCACTTCCACATCCTTACAAAAATATCCATCATTCCAAAAATGTCCTTTCGGATATCTTTTTCGTAACGCTGGACATAATCAAAAGAGAATGTACGATGACAATCCCTTAATTATCTGCATCAGCATAGCGTCAGAAAAAGTTCTGGGACAGTTCACAATCAAGTGGACATGATTCGGCAGAACTTTCAAAATAATA
>JAGVXM010000048.1 GCA_018303785.1 Candidatus Pacearchaeota archaeon | reverse complement strand
AAGATAATACGGTAAGATTTGCGCCAAAAGGATCATATACTTTAGGAGAGCATACCTCGGAATCATTAGCTAAGGATGGGAATGTAATTTCTGAATATTTACAAGAAGGTGCAGAAAAATTAGGAGAAACTGCTGAAACATTTAATAGAAACCCCTATGTCTGGGGATTGAATATTGATGAAGGAGCTAATCCTATACTAAGAGTTTCTGCGGTTGTTGACTGCGTTGGTAGGTTGCTTGTTGATGGCAACTTATTCGGCAACGGCCGGGACGGTCATGCGTTTGGGGTACTGTAACCGCGAAGCGGCGCACGAATTTTTGCGAAGGCAAAAATTGATTCGAATTTTTGCGAAGGCAAAAATTGATTAATGAATAACGAGCAGGAATTCACCTAGCGCGAATTTATTAAGTTTTTTCTTGGTGCTTATTTCAATTTTCCGTACTTTTCCGTATAAATTTCCCAGAATAAAACCAAATAAACAACCAATAAAGGCCCAATGAAAATTCCTATAATCCCGAAAATTGGAATTCCGGTGAAAATACCGATTATTGAAATAGCAGGATGAATTTTTCCATAACGTCGATTAAATAATGGGCGAAGAACATTATCGCTGGAACTTATAATAATTCCAAAAATCAAAAGAATAATTCCTTTAGTTACAACTCCAGATAAAAACAAAATAATGACTGCAGGTACCCAAATAATTGGCGTACCAAGCAAAGGAATAAATGCCAACAAGCCACCTAAAAACCCCCAAAAAAGCGCGTTCGGAATCCCTAACACTAAAAAACTTAACGCTAACAAAATTCCCTGAAATATTCCAACAAAAAAAGTCCCAAGGATTGTAGCATTGGTTAATTGTTCAAATCGTAAAATTATTTCTTTGTTAATATTTTCCGAGAAAGGAAGATTAAGTTTAATGAATCTATAAATTTTTTCTGAATCAACTAAAAAATAATACAAAAGAAAGAACAAAAGGAATAAAATTATGAACAAATGGATAATATTAAAAACGAATGGACGTATGTAACTTGAAACAAATGTTAGAGTATACCGAGTAATGCTGTCTGCATCTATAGCAATGTTAAGATTAAGTTTTTCATTTAACTGATCATTGAAATCGCGTAATTTTTCAATCTGATTAGGTAACAAATAAATCTGTTCAATTAATCCATCAATAATAAAAATTATCGGAAATACAATTAATACAAGTGCAATGAGGATAACAAACAAAGCTGAAATTCGATTAGAAAAATATCCGGTCAATTTTTTATGTAATGGCATAAAAATATATGCCAATATAGCAGCTCCAAAGAACGCGCTTAAAAAAGGCAAACTCGCATATACTAAAAAAATAAGCAAAGCTAAAAATACAACCAAAACAATAATTTTTTTATCTTTCTCTATTGAAAAGAACATTTCTATAATATACACAAGATAGTTTAAAAACATATTGAGGGAAACAATTAAAAATACATCTCAATTCACTTTAAAATGGCTCTTGATGAAAAACAAAAAGCAAATTTAGAGGAATTCGTGAATAAAATGAAATCCTATAAAGCAAGGCATACAGAACTAATCACCGTGTATGTTCCAACAGGCTTCGATATGAATCTGATAACAAAACAATTAGAATCAGAAAAATCCACTGCAGCAAACATAAAATCTACGTCGACCAGAAAAAATGTGCAAGAAGCTTTAGAATCGTTAGTTAGACTAACCAAAGGTATGAAACATACTCCAAAAAATGGCGTAGCTCTTTTTGCAGGAAATGTTTCTCAAGTCGAGGGCCAAAATAATTTTTTAACTGAAGCCTTTGAGCCTCCAGAAGAACTTGGAGTTAGACTCTATAGATGTGATCAGACATTTATTGTTGACCCATTAAATGAAATGCTCGAAGAAAAAGAATTATACGGACTCATTGTCATCGAAAGAAATGAGGCAAGCATCGGATTATTAGTAGGAAAAAAAATCAAGGTGTTGCATAGGTTTGAATCATATATTCCTGGTAAAACAAACAAAGGCGGACAATCTGCAGCAAGATATGGGAGAATACGAGAAGGAATGGCAAAAGAATTTTTTAGAAAAATCGCAGACGTAGTTAAGCAAGAATTTTTTAATATGAAAGGATTAAAAGGAATTCTTGTCGGGGGTCCAGGACCAACAAAAGAAGATTTCTTGAAAGAAGGAAATCTACTTACAGAATTAAAAGAAAAAGTATTGGGAGTAAAAGATATAGGATATGCTGACGAGCATGGTCTCGAGTTGCTCGTTGAGTCTTCAGAAGATCTTCTAGCAGAACAAGAAATACATCGGGAGAAAAAAATTCTCGAGAAATTTTTCAACATGCTTGGAAAAGAAAAAGATAAAACCTCATACGGAAAAGAAGAAGTTCTAAAAGCGCTTAACATAGGTGCAGTAGACACCTTGCTGTTATCAAAGAAATTAAAAAAAGAAGATATACAGGAATTAGAAAAAAAAGCCGAAGCTATTTCTTCCAAAGTGGAAATAATTTCAGTTGAAACCGAAGAAGGTATACAATTTTATAACATTGGCGGAATTGGAGCAGTTTTGCGTTTCAAAATACACTAAACAAATTATATTAATGCCTCTTGGTTATATTAGTGAACAGATAACGGCACAATAATAACATTTTTAAAGCAAAAGTATTCCATTTTAATATGATAAAATCAATTGATCATGATATTTCAAATCTTTTGAAAGATTGCAGAGTTAGTAAATGTTTAAACAGAGAATATCAATCAGAATATTTGCATGCTGAATTCAGCGAAGAAATTAGAAAATTTAGTCCATTTTTTGAAATGTTTAATACGGTGTCTAAATTCATCGAATGGATTAATGAAAAAAATAAACTTAATGATAATATTTGGTTAGGTATAAGCGGCTCATGGAGAACAATTAACCAAAAAATTATTAATGACACTGCGACTATAACAAGAAAAATAATAAATAGTGGAAATGGGATCCTTACCGGAGGGGCATTAGGTATAGACTATCTCACAACTGAGATAGTTTTAAAAGAAGGAGACCCAAAAAATCAATTAAGAATTGCACTTCCAATTAATAGATTTGCATATATGGAGCATTTTTCAGATAGTTCTTTTAAGAAAAATGGGGTAACGGATGAACAAAGAGACTCTCTTATAAAACAACTTGGTTACATTGAATCCTATGTGCCTGAGATTATTTTTGATCAAACTCATGTAGATGAAGAAAAATTCTTATTTTACGATTTCATTAATCCCGATAATGTAGACAATAAAATAGCGGACAAACGAAGGGAAGATTATTATGATTTTAGAAATGGTCTTGTGGCATATGGTTGTGATGGATTAGTGGCTCTATGTGTCAATAGTTCTAAAGGAGTATTGAAAACACTTGGCAAAGTTGAAAATTCAGGAAAACCGTTTCGTTTGTACAATTATAGTATAAATGTCAATAGCCGGGGAGTTATTAATGACTACTCAAAATTACGAATCCTTAATTTGCCGGATAATTACCCTCTCTCAAAAAAGTCCTCAGAAAAAACCGATTAATTCATCACAAAAACCTTTAAATCTCCTCTGTCTTTCTACTCGTATGGATAAAAATGAGGATTTAATTGAAGAAGGAAAAGTAGACCACAGAAAAATTATTACTGAAAAAACTGCTCGAGAAATCGATGAGGCGGATGAAATAGAAAATTTAAAAAAAATTGAAGCAGCCCTTTTTTTAGCAGCTCGATTTATGAGCTTGAAAGATTTGGTTCTCCTTACAGACATTAATCCGCTTATGATTAAAGAATCGATTGAAAATTTAATTCAAAAATACAATCGTGAAGACTCCGCTATAGAGATCATTACTAAAGATGATATGTGGAAAATGGATGTAAAAAAAGATTATTTTGGAATGATTAATAAGTTTGCAACAGGATCGTCAGAATTTACAAAGGCAGAACAAGAAACGCTTGCCGTAATTGCGTACAAACAGCCAGTAAAACAGTCAGTAATTATAAACATTCGTGGAAACAAGGCATATGAACACATAAAAAAATTTATTGAGATAGGTTTAGTCATACCAAAACGCGTCGGCCATACTTTAGAATTAAAATTAAGCGATGAATTTTTTGATTATTTCCATCTGCAAAAAAATAAAAGCGTATCGGAAGAGGTCGGAGAGCTAGCCGATCTTCAGACAAGCAATCAAGAATTAGAAAACCAAGAAAATTCAGAATAACATGGAACTTTTACCGTATATATACCTTGCATATATGTTCATTTCTCTGTACATGATGAGCCTTTTCATCATGATATACGTAAGAAATAGGAATAATTTTTTCGAATATCCCCGGACAAATAAAAATTATTCAGTAAGCTTTGTTGTCCCAGCTTATAATGAAGGAAAATCAATTAGAGAAACAGTAGAACATATTTTTGATATTGGATATGGGAATATAAGAGAGGTTATTGTAGTTAATGACTGTTCAAAAGATAACACTCAAGAAGTTGTCGAATCTTTAATGAAGAAATATCCTAAATTGAAATTAATTAATAATAAAAAAAATTTAGGAAGTGCAGCAGCTTCTCAGAATGCAGGACTCAAAGAAGCAAAGGGAGAATTAATTGCAATCGTCGATGGTGATTCTTTTCCAGCTAAATTATCAATTAACAAAATGGCAGGATTTTTTGATGATCCAAAAGTTGGCGCTGTCACGTGTCCGGTTCTTGCAAGAAATAAAAATAAGTTCTGGGAGAAAATTCAAGGAATTGAATATCAGGCAATATCTTTCGCAAGAAAATTATTAGAATATGTCGATGCAATCTATGTTACTCCCGGCCCACTTGCCTTATATAGAAAAACTACACTCGATGAAATAGGAGGTTTTGATGAATCAAATATGACACAAGATATAGAAGCAACATGGCATCTTGCGCATAATGGCTGGGATAGAAAAATGTGCCTTGGTACACACGTAACGAGTATAGTTCCAAATAAAATAAAGCCGTGGTGGAGACAGCGCAGAAGATGGAATATTGGTGGATTGCAATGTATCTATAAATATAGAAAATTCATCGGCAAAAAAGGAATGCTAGGCTTTTTCATAATCCCTTTTTTTATGATCAACATGTTTTTAGGATTATTTGGTTTAGGAGTTTTCTTTTATGTTCTCACGAGAAATATTATTTCAAAATTTTTGTACACAAATTATTCAATTCAGGCCGGAACTCCTTTGTTAACCTTAAGCGAATTTTATATTACTCCAAGTTTCTTAAACTATTTAGGCATAGTTTTATTTGTAGCCGGTTTAATTTATATCCTCGCAATTTTATCGATATTAAAAGAGAAAATTATGACTAAAGAGAATATTTTAAATATACCTTTTTATTTAATCCTCTACCTTATATTATATCCATTTATTATGATCAATTCGATCTATTATTATTATAAGGGAAAATGGGTTTGGAGATAACATGTTACATTCACAAAAACACGTATTTTGGCAAGCACTTTTAGTAACCATAGTAATTTTTTCTCTTGGTATTTTAATGGGCTTTATCTTAGAGAATTGGCGTACAAGTAAAGTAGACCAGTTATTTAAAAAATCAGAAATAGACTTGTTAGATGCTCGCGTTCAAAATGAAATCTATACGGGAAAAAATTTTGACTGCTCCCTCGCGATTAATGAAAATATAAAATTTGCTGACAGAATTTACAATGAAGCAAAAACACTTGACCGATATGAAACTGCATCGCGTTTATCAGACGAGATTTATTTAGAACATAAAAAGTATGATATATTACGCGTATTATTGCTTCTCAATTCGATGAAAATAAAAGAAAAATGCAATTCAACTTACCACGAAGTCGTTTATTTTTACAATTTCAATGAGCAAGATATTAACAAAAAGGCGAAACAAAACGTTTATTCCAATCAGCTCAGAGAAATCAAAGAGTATAAAGGAGACAAAATGCTTTTAATACCTATTGCAGGAAATATCAACGTTTCTTCGATTAATTTGTTGCTGGATGTTTATGATATTAAAGAAAGCGACTTGCCGGTCATTGTTATAGACGGTAAAATTAAAGTAATGGATATAAAAAAGCTTGAAGATCTGAAAAAATATTTCGAATAGATACCCTTCTCCAATTAAAATAAACCTTTATTAACGTGGTGAAATCATATATTTCAAAATACAAATAAGTTAATAAAAACAAACTTGTCTTAGCTAATATGGAAGTGTGTGAAAGATGCGGTATTGGGGAAAACAGAGTAAAACTGTTTGATGTCATATTTGATAATAGATCGGCATCTCTCTGTGAACGATGTTCTATTATTGAGAATGCCACGTTATTAAAACAACCCAGCACGAATCAATTACTGAATTCTGAGAAAAATACGCGTGTGTACGATCGTATGGTGAATTTAGCCGGTATGAGGGTAGAAAAGAAAGCTGATACGTATTTTCGTGAAGATAGGCTAAAAGAATTGGAGAAAAACCCAAAACTTGAGCTTCCGGACATGAGTAAACTTAACTTAGTAGATAACTATCATTGGGAAATTATGAGGTATCGCAGAAGAAAAGGATACACAATTCAACAACTATCCAAAACACTTGGCGTTTCAGAAATGGTTCTAGGAATGATCGAAAAAGGAAAACTTCCCGAAAACGCAGATTCAGTATTGATAAAAATAGAACAGTTTTTTATGATAAATTTGAGAAAACTTACAACTTTAGATCGTATAAACAAACAGAGATCCTACTCAAAGCCAGTTCTTATAGACGAATTTGGGAGAGAATTAGAAATTATACCTGAAGAAGAAATGGAGATACTGAATGATGAATTCGATAATGTAGATGAGGATGAAATAGAACAACAAAAACGAATTCGGGATATAGAATCTGTAAAAAAAGTATTCAATGATTCTCGGGAAAAAATGATAAGAACTGAAATATCTCTATTGGAGAATAAAGAAGTTCTAGATTTACGTCAAACGTCTCCATCACAGGTAACTATTGGTGATTTAAGAAACATGCATCGTAAAAAAATTGAAGCTTCTAAAAGCGAACGTTTTGAAGAGCAAAGGAAAATAGAAGAGCGACGGCGTTTGTTGGAAGCACAGCGGGAAAAAGACCATCTCAAAATGGAAGAACGAAAGGCACAAGAGCAATTACTCAAACAATCAGAAAAACAAAAAATAGAAGAGCTGAGAAAAAAACTCATAGAAGAAAAGAAACAAGAACTCAAAAGATTAAAAGAAAGAAACAAGAACTCAAAAGATTAAAAGAAAAAGAATCCCGCAATATGGACAAGTATTTGGGCGGCAGTGAGTTGTTGGAATAGAAAGTGTTACTTTTTAATAGAAATGACAAATAGAAAGACTTATAAATCTCTTTTTAATAATATAAAGCATGCAAACAAAAACCTATTCACCCAGAATTGAACGAGGATTAACAAAGCTTATTGTTCCTCACGAACCAGAGGGTAGTTCTAAAGTATTCGTTTATCCCTAATTCTGAAGCAAAATTACAAGTTACCAGAAGCAAATGAAACAGCTTCGTTGTTGCATGCTGCTTATTGCTCTGAAATAAAAGATGAACCAGAATTCCAAAACGTCAGAGAAATCATGAGAAATCGATGGCTGTGGATTTTCAATCAAAATCTATGGACTGACAAAGGATTATATGTTATTGAAGACCAAAAAATAAAAGGATTATCAGAAAAATTAACAATTAGTAATTTAGAGAAAAAATTAAGTGGCGGGACAAAGATTAAAGGAACAAATGTGCGAATAAGTAAAGAGGGAAAAATAAGATTCGCTCCAAATGATAGTGATACTTATTTATTAGGAGAACAAACTGCGGATCAATTAAAAATTAATGATATTCTAATTGCACAGTATCTAAAAGAAGGTGCAGAAAAATTAGGAGAAATTGCTGCTCAATTTAAAAATAATTCTTTTGTCTACGGATTAGATATTAGTGAAGGACAAAATCCTGAATTACGAGTTTCT
>JAGVXM010000047.1 GCA_018303785.1 Candidatus Pacearchaeota archaeon | reverse complement strand
ATATAATATTCTATGAGCATTCCAATATTTACAGGTTTTCCCTGCTCTCTCATCTTTTTTGCTATAGTTACATGAGGACCTTCTGATTTGTATTCTTCGATGGATTTTTTTAATTGTGTTTTAATAATTAATTTGTTTAAATCAATATCTCTTTTTTTTATTTTTTCTATAACTTCTTTCACTAATTCAACGGCTTTTTTTTCATCACCATTTTTCAAAATTAGATCAAGGACCTTATTTTGTGTTTCACGTGCAAGATTACACCAATCTCTGCGGACTGTTTCAAATCCTCTGATTTTAATTTTGTCATTTATATCTATAAGCGCATATTTCTTTTTTGCTCCTATATCGCCGTTTCTTCTACTGACCCAAATTCCCCGTTTATAGAATCCTTCAAGATCTAGCTCCATTATTCCAGGAAGTGTCTCATTAATTTTTTTAAGCAAATCCATTATATCTTTCTCTGTTTTATTTCCCTGTAAAAATGCAATGCTATCAGTATCGCTGTAAATAATTTTATTGTTGTTTTTTTCAATAACCTCGATTGTCTCTTTTATTGATTTTCTGGCAAGTGCTGCTGTTGCGGCTGCAGCTTTCAAACAATAATAGCGAGCGCCAAAAAATCCTTGGTAACCATATGCAGCGTTTGCAAGAAGTTTAAATGCATTGCTTCGTGCCTTTAATATTGGATTTGGATTTTCGTTGTATTCTTTTTTAAATAATTTCCTTTTTTCAATAATTTCTTGTAGCATTAATGAAAAGAATCCCGGTTCTTTTGAAAAGTACACGGTTTCTTTCCCCATTTCGACTTTCAATGAATCTTTTTCTTTTTTTTCTAAATAAGTTGATTTTGATAAATTATACGTTACGATTACTGAACCATACATGCTGGTGAAATCAAAAAAAACTACATTATCGTAAAGGCCTGGAATTGGCTGAAATACAAATGCGCCTTCGTATTTCTCTTCGCTTCTTCTCTCTTCAATATCAGTATTATATGGTCTTTTTTCGATAATCTCATTGTATTGACCACTATGATGGATAATATAATTTTCCACTTGAGTTGACAATGAATCTCTAGATATATCAAATAATGGTTCTTGAATTACATTCGTAAATTCGTAAAAATCCGGCCATAATTTTTGCATCAACTTGTAAGTTAACAATGCATCCTGCAGATTATATTCATAATAAGTATCCCATTCCCTCCCATTTATTTTAGATGAATGTTTATGGATCCAATTATTTTTTTTCTCACCTAATAACTCTAGAGCAACTTCATTTAGCGATAAGGTTTCAGATTGTAGATATTGTCCATAGGTTACTCGAATAAATCTGAATAAATCTATGTGAACTATACCTTTAATTTTTCCAGTTGTTAATCGTCCTCGAGTAAATGTTGGCTGGGAATCATCAGCTCCAATATTAAATTTAATATGGTTTTTTTCTGCTCGTGCTCTTAAATATGGTAAGTCAAATCCATCAGAAAAATATCCGACTAAAATATCTGGGTTATAATCTTTTATATATTCCACACATTTTTCTAGCATCGCTGATTCATCTTTAACATGTTCGACGAATTCTTTATTTGATTTTTCTTTCCATGTTATTACTTTTTTAAAATTTTCTCCTACGAGGGATATCATCACAATGTGGCCCTTTCCAATGTCGAACTCGTCAGTTTCTATATCATAGGATAAAATTTTTGGCTGATATATTTCTTTTTCTATTTCCTTAATTTTTTCAACCTTTAAACAGATATTTACATCTAGCTTATTATCGATACCACCAAATTCAGGAGAATTGTTTAATATTTCCCCCTCAATTTCATACCATTGTAATGGCTTCAATTTTTTTTCTAAGATATAGCGAGTTATATATGGTAGATCAAATTCTCTTCTCTTATCAATTTCTTTAAAGTCAATCTTTTCTGCGAAAGAGTGCGCATCTTTGTGGTTTGTGATAAGAATTTTTATTGCAGTAACATTTTTTCCTAAATATTTTTTATTATGGATTTCAGTTTTTATTACCTCTGATGCTCTTCCTTTTTCCGATAATTTTATTTTTCTTATTTTTTCTGATATTTCTTTTACCTTTTTTTCACCGATGTTGTCTTTAAGAATTGCCCATAAAAATACATCGCAGGAGTCTATCAAACATACTTTTTTCCCTTTGTCATCTCTTCCAATTATTTTTGCGTAGTTCTTTCCTTGGAAATCAAAATAATCATAATCTATAGGTGTACATTGAATTTTCATATTTAGAAAACATTACTAAATTATTTAAAGCTTTCAAAAAAATATCTGGATAACTACGCCAAAGAGATATACTATAGTTAGTAGTGTAAAAAGATACCATGGAACTTGCATAGAATACTCTGGTTTTCTATTTCCGTTTTTCTTAGCGCTTAGATTCATCATCATAATTAAAATTCCGGTAAGTCCTCCTGAGATGACCCCTCCTATACCAATAATTTGAGTAAAATTGATTTTGTCTAGAAAGAATAAGCCTAGATAGAGGGCTAGAGGTATTACACTAACTAAGGTGTAACTTGTTTTTTTTGGGAAATGCAAATCATATGTGAATACATCTTTTAATGAAAAACTTAGAATAAAGTAGCTCGTCATCATTGTAAAAATTCCTAGGAGGGTAATTAATTTTCCTGATGAAAGTGTAGCAATTTGTGAAACATTATTACCAAACACTCCGACGAAAATCAGGCTAAAAATTATGTATAGGATAATCGGAATTGAAATACCTATGAGAATTACTTTTTTCATTACTTTTTCCTTATTCTTTAATAAAATTTTAATTTCAGGTATTGCGTTAAAGCCTAGTAGTGCAAATAAAACGACCCCGAAAGGAATGAAAAAATAATTCCATGAGATGTCATTGAGATTTTGGTATTTTATTTCTGGAGAATAAATAATGTAAATGAAAGTAATTAAAAATATAACTATAAGCACTCCAATGGTTTCTATTTTTTTTAGATTTCGCATACCCTCTTTTAACAAAAAACTCATAAATAACCAAAATCCTAGAGCAGAGTAGAGCATGGCGTTGTCAGAATTTGTAACGATAATGGAAATGCTTTGTGATTCTCCGACGAGATAAGCCAGTAATGCAGCATAAGATCCAAATATTACCGATAGTAGCATAATTATTTTTCCGAATTTGCCCAAATATTTTTCTGCATAACCTGGTAGCTGATGAGTTTCTTTTGTTCTAAGACAGACTTCACCTAAGCACAGAAAAGTATATCCGACAACGAGTCCTAAAAATATTATCCAAAATAATCCTATTGCGTATCCTGATTGCGCGAATACATATGGCAGTCCAAGAATTCCAGCACCTATTATTGATCCTGATAATGTGAATGCCGCTGTGAGCATTCTATTCTTAATAATATTCATATACACCTCGTATATTGGAGAGAAATTAAGTTTTTAAATATATTTTTCTTAGCTGCTGCATTGTGGATTTAGAAAGATTAGAATACGACGATAAACTACATAAGTGTTATCGGGAGATTATAGATAAACCTGATTTAGAACGCATCGTTTTATGGGCTGCTGGCATGAAACATATTCGTGAACGAGTTAACAATCCGGTTACATCACAGAGTCCATTGCATGTTGTTTGCGAAGATGAATTATTGCTTGAAAATTCTTTTATGTCCATGGCTAAATTACTAAAAGCGTATATAAGTCGTGGTGTTTTTACTGGAGAAATGGCGAATCATTTTAGAGTGTACGTGCCTTTACACGACGATTCTTATTTTGAGGAATTGTATATGCGGGAATTACATGATCTTCGTCCGGTTGTTGAACGATCCCAAGATTTCCTGCGCATCGGAGGATTTGTTGTTGAAAAGCTGCTGGCCGAAAATAGCATCCTTGCTCCCGTCGTTTATATTCGACCTTCGTATGCATGTGACGAGCCAACTTTTTTGCACATTCTTCGACATGAAGATTCACATGCATTTAGCATGGGATTTATGCCTCCTGAAAAATTGTATGGCTATTGGCCGTATGATGATGGCGAGGGAGAAGTATTAGTAAGAGATTTGGCTGATGAATTTATTGCAAATATTGAATCGGATGAGCTGTTACAAATTTCGCATAAACCTTCGGTGTATGTTTGCGGTACTCAGTACGGTTTTCAACGCTATAAAAAAATGTGTTCTGCAACAATTAATATTGTCACGGAAGCACGTGAGAGAATACACCATCCGTATGACTTGGCAAATCTTCTGCGCATAATTCCTGTGCAAACAATTGAAAAGGTTTTACCGAACGTTGTTTTTTATTATCAACAAAAAGAATACAATAAACTTCGTGATGGCATTCCTATTCCTTTTTTTCACGATAAATAATTTTAGATATAAAATAAAAAGAAAAAACTATCTAAATCGTTCAACGATTACCAGCAATACGCTTAAGAGCGTTAATACGACGACAATCCAGCCTGCAGTTTGCGCGATTAATCTGCCCCCTAACCACCATGGTAATGATAACGGACCATCGATCATACCGAAGCCAACAGATAATGATACAATGATTCCGGTTAACCAAACTGCAAGACTTATTAACAATGCAATGGTTTGACCGCCTTGTTGTCTTTGAGAAACTGATTTTGATTTTTTTGCCATACGCCTCCTTTTTACATTTTAATAACAGAAATATTTTTTATAAATGTTTCGTTAAGCATTATGTTTTTAAAGCTTGGCTTTTTTGATATATATCCATTACCTATGGTGATGAGGAGATAGCCCCTTTCGTCTAGTGGTCAAGGACTCAGCCTTCTCAAGGCTGCGACCCGGGTTCGAATCCCGGAGGGGGCATTCACACATAAAAACGCCAACCCCTATGCGGGGCATTGCACTTATAGTCCAACAACTAAGTTCTTCGATTTTTTTGTTGTTTGACTTATTAGGAAACCAATGTAGCCGCCGAAAGATTAAATTGGTTTACTATATCCCCCACCACCCCCTCGCGGGGATTTGCACATTGATATTTCACATCTCGGTAAGGGGGTTGATGTCTTAGCATAATTCTTAAAAAAGCAAGAAACTTTCAAAAGATATGACAGAAGACCTAAAAGAGTTTGATAAATTGATAAGGGAAAAAATAATTTCAGATGTAGATACTATGTTAAAAGAATCTAAAAATATTACAGAAAAAATTCCTGACATCAAAGAGAGACATGAAAAGGTTGTTAATGCTAGAGGAAATGTAATTGAGGCTTCAGTAAAAGTTGAAATGGCTTTTGATGAACTTATAACAAAAACAGGTGGTGAAGATTTAGTTTTGGATGCTAAAAAGAAAGAGCTTCATTTAATTACAGGGGTAGTAAAAGAAGATGAAATTAGAGGTTCTAAAGGTCTTAGATTTAGTAAAAAAATTGAGATTTTAAAAAAGATTCTAAAAAAAATGGATGATGAGGCCACCTATAGAGAATATATCCAAAGCAAAGATTGGAAGAAGAAAAATAGTCATTTTGTGAGTCACTTTAAAAAATGTAGAAAGTGTGGGGGCACAGAACAATTGGACTCTTTTCATATTAGCTATGAAAATTTCGGCAAAGAAGAAGTTTCAGATGTTGAAGTTTTATGTTGGCATTGTCAACTTGGACATAAGTCTAAACCTATAGAACTTTCAAATATTCCTGAACCGCCTTTGTTAGCAGATTTAAAGAGATTTGTTGCATTAAGAAATATATTTGCACATGTTCCAGCAAGTTGGTTTGCAAAAGAGTTAGAATTTGATGCTAATCCTCGCTATGAACATTATTTTGAGCTTGACCCTAAATGGAAGAGTATACCCGTGGCTATTAATGAATTTATGAGTCTGCAAAAAGAAATATTAAATCTTATCACGGTTTATATCAAATCTGTTGTATTGAAAAGAGAGCTATTTTCAAATATTTTATTGGGAAAAAGTTACAAAGACATATTAGAAGAAACTGAAAAATATAATAAATCTCAAAAGAACAAGAAAACTTATTAAATAGGACTACTTTGATAATAACATGGAGAGGTACGAAATGGTTAAAGAAATTAAAGGAGATGCTATTAAGCTTCATGAAATGATTAAAAGCAATAAGATTGGCCATTTAATTAAAACTTTAGATAGGCTGGGAAGACTAGATTCTCAATTTGATAAAAAACCCTTATTGGATCTTCTAACACATGAAAATGAAAAAGTTAGATTTTTAGCTATAAAGAATCTCGCCAAATTTGAAGATTTGTCATTATTGGAAACTTATATGAATTTAATAAAAAATGATGAAAGCTCAGGTGTTAGAAGAGAAGCAGTTTCAGCTATTGGTCGTCTAAGAAATCCAATAACAAAAGATATATTAATTTCTTATCTAAAAGACTCGGATCCAGAAGTTGTACTACAAGCAATAAGAGGCCTTTTAGTTTTTAGAGAAGACATAGAAATAAAAAAAAAGTTAGTTAAGTTAGAAAATCATCCCAATGAAATAATCCAAGAAGTCATCAAAAAAGAATTTGAAATGAACCATTATAATGGTAACGGTATCGATCATTCTAAATCTCCAAATTTTATGAAAAATGCTGTTGTTCATGGTGATGTTAGAGATATATTAAAATTCGTTCCTGACGAATCAATTCATCTAACTTTTACGTCACCGCCATATTATAATGCAAGAGATTATTCTATTTACTCAAGCTATAAAGAGTATTTAGAGTTTTTAGAAGAAGTCTTTAAAGAAGTTTATAGGGTAACAAAAGAAGGAAGATTTTTTATTCTGAACACATCTCCAATAATTATACCTCGTGCTGGCAGACAATATTCTAGTAAAAGATATCCTATTCCTTATGATATTCACCCACTTCTTGTAAAGATGAGATGGGAATTCATTGATGATATTATTTGGTTAAAACCAGAAGCTAGTGTTAAAAACAGAAATGCTGGATTCTTACAACATAGAAAGCCTCTTGCATACAAACCAAATCCATGCACAGAGATCGTAATGGTATACAGAAAAAAAACAGACAAATTAATAGATTGGAACATTAAACAATATGATTTTGGAATAGTAGAAGAAAGTAAGATCAATGGAGATTTTGAGTCTTCAAATGTTTGGAAAATTGATCCTGTATTTGATAAAACCCATAGTGCGGTTTTTCCTTTAGAACTTTGCAATAAAGTAATAAAGTTTTATTCTTTCAAAGGAGATTTAGTATTTGATCCTTTTGCAGGAAGTGGTACCTTGGGAAAAGCCGCTTTAAATTTAGATAGACACTTTTTTTTGACTGAAAAAGAAAAAAAATATATCGAGCGAATTAAAGAGAATTTTAATCAATCAAAAATATTTTCTCAGAATAAATTTATACCTAAGTTTTTAAGCTTAGATAATTTCAAGGATTTGAATAAAAAATGACCTTCACTTTAACAGAACAAGTTGCGCAGAAGATAATCAAAAAGCTTATTGAAGGAGAGGACTATCGTATTGAAGTTGTTGCTTTAATAAATGCTCAATTTCTTCAATATATTATAGACTTCTTTAAAAGAATCGTAGAAGCCAAGCTTAGAAACAAAGATATTACTGTTGATTGGTACAAAAAAGAATTTCTTAACGATAAACTATCGGCAGAAGAAATCGCAATTAACTCTGGTTTGAATAGAAAAACAATTTCAAATATGTATAACTCTGCTACGAAAGATGTAGTAATTGAAGCTTCAAATGAGCATTACGAAGAATTATACAACGCCATTCAAAATTTAGTAGATAATGAGAAAGATTTAGAGATAAAATTAACACTCAAATTTAATGGAGTAAGTGTTGACTTAAATGTAAGCGAAAGTTTAATTGTGATAAATACTCTGGCTGTTAAAAGAGCAGCTTTAAGAGGGGGATTGTGGAGTACTGCGGGAAAAAGAGTTGAGAAGCCATTAATGTTAACTTTGTGTAAATTATATTCTGTTCCACAAAAAAATTATAGTATCAAAGTTAAAGGTGAACCTATAAATGATGTTGATTTTGAGAGAGAAATTGATTTTTATCTAGTTAGAGAAAAAGAGAATTATAAATGCGAAGTTAAATTAATGGGTAAAGGAAATCCAGAAAGCGCAGATGCTGTTATTGCAAGAGAGAGTAAAGTTTTTGTTGCAGACAAATTATCTGAAACAAATAAGAAGCAATTGAACAGTTTGAAAGTAGAGTGGGTTGAGCTCAGAGACAAAGAGGGATATAGAAGATTTAATAAAGTACTTGAGAATTTAAAAATTCCTCATCAAAACTTTAAAGGTAATATAAACTCTGCTTTAAAAAATGTTTTTCAAGAGATTTTCAATGATAAAAATAGGAAAGAAAAATGACACTAGAATCATATTCGCAAAAGCGGAGGAAAAACAAGAAGATACTTGAAGTTTCCAAAATCGCTTAAAGGGCAAATCCCGCGCGGGGCATGGAATCAAATTTGAATCCTCACATGGGCATTTCCCAAAATAAGACAAATGACCACCCCCGGTCGGGGCATGATAAAACAGACAATATATACATTTTGTTTAAGGATTAAAGATGAGCGAGATTTGTAAAGCTTGTAAAGAAGAATTTGAGTCTGGAATATGGATGTGTCCACAGTTTAACGATGAAAAAGTTTTATTATTTTGCTCTCAGAAATGTAAGAATGCATATATCAAGATGAAACTGAGGAGGATAAAGTCAAATTATCCAAAATATTACAAAAAATTAATAAATAAAAAAATAAAATAATGAGAATCTATTTTTTCGATATTCAATGGAAGAAATAAAAATAAAAGAAATCAGCAAAGGAGAAGCTGCGACAATACACGAAGAATTAGTAGATTTTAACCCTGAAAGATGTTTGGCTTGCGGTAATGAAAACAATATTGTTCAAAGATTTTTTCTCATTACCTATGGTGATGAGGAGATAGCCCCTTTCGTCTAGTGGTCAAGGACTCAGCCTTCTCAAGGCTGCGACCCGGGTTCGAATCCCGGAGGGGGCATGATGCTATCATGGCATAAACAAGGGATGGTGGCTTAAGCTTTAAAAAAGAAAAGCTTACCATCCAACGTGACAAAGATAGACCCATACAAACACAAAGAGAGATATTTGAACTGGAAGGAAAATACAAAAGATAGAATTCCTTCGGTAAGCAAAGCTAATTCTGAAGTCATAAAAAGATATTTGCACGACATGGAATAACGTGAGTTCTAAAGATTTTTATAAGTTAGAAATAGGAAGCGGAGCTAACAGATACACGCTATAAGACATTTTTGAATAGTTTTTTATAATTAAGAAGCGTGGATTATGTTATAGTATAGAAATGTTTAAATAGTAATGTGATTAAATTAATACAAATAATCACAATAAATCACAAAAGAGGTAAAATGGCGACGGTAAGAATCGATGATAAACTTTTGAAGAATATAAAGGAATGGATAGAGGAAAATGGCAATAAATACGAATGCCCGACAGTGACGTCATTCATTAATCATGCGATTTATAAAAAATTGAAGGATGTAAATGGAAAAAAAGGTGATAAAAAATGACAATAAATTTTTTTCAGGAGGTTATTGGAAAAGAGAGGCAAATTACATTATTGGATAATACTCTAAATTTTAAGATCCAAAAAAAAGCAACTCTCAGTATTGAAGAGGTGCTTAAAAAATTGGAGATATTTCAAAATTCAATATTGAATAAGTTAGTAGGAAATAAAAATTATCTCAGAAATTTTAACCCTCCGAGTGAAGCGCTAGACGAAGAAAGCATAAATTTTATGTTGTTAAATAACGGAGATTATAACCTAGTAACACAAACACATAAATTAATAATCTCTAAAATAATCCGTGAAGTATTCTTTAGGGAATCTGAAATAAACAAAGAAGATTTACAAAAATTCTTTTTTTCTTTTAATGAAAAAAGCATAGATAAAGTTTCATTAGAACTAGATATGGGAAAAATATTGGAAGGGATTTCAGGAAAGGAGGTTTGTAAGATCTTAGAAAGATTTCACGAGCAGTATCTACAAACTAGATATTTGATTAGAGGAGGCTCATTAATTCGAGAACAATCTTCTGTAAATTATAAAGATAAAGGATCAGTTTATACTCCTGAAAAAATAACAAGGCAAATAACATATACAACTATAGACAACAAATTAAGACAAGGGGTCTTAGCTAAAGAAATTAAAATTCTCGATTTTGGTTGTGCAACTGGAAGATTTTTAATTCAAGCATTAAACTACTTAAAGGAAAAGAAAAATCTCAACCCAAGAGAAATATTAGAAAATAACTTATGGGGCGTTGATATTGACGAAGTTGCTTTAGATATTCTTAGAATTAAATTATACAATTCATTAGAGGAACCTACAATTAAAGATTTGGAGTTAATCAGAAAAAAGATAATAAAGAAAAATGCTTTAATGCCTGAGATTAACAGTTCAGAAGGAGAAATAAAAGATAATAGATTTGATGTTGTGATTTCTAATCCACCTTATTTTCTTCTTAAAATAAATAATAATTGTTCTCATGATAAAGATACAAAAGAGTATTATGAAATATTGAAAAAAAGGATTAAGAACGAAACAGATTATTTCAGAAAAAGTGGAAGATTTACTTATTCTATTGAAGGTATGTTAAATTATTACAAATTGTCTATTGAAGCGATAATTAAATTATGTAAATATTATGGTGAAATTGGGATTATTTGTCCGTCCACATTGTTTGCAGATTTAAGCTCTAAAAAATTAAGAAAACATGTAATTCTAGAAAACAAACTAAGAGCTATAGAATATTTTCCTGAGTCTAAAAAAATATTTGATAATGTATCTCAATCAACAGTAATATTTTATATGCAAAAAGGAGCAGAAACAAATTTTATTAATATCTCTATTGAAGATGAAGCCTTTGAGATATCTTTAGAACTAATCAAAAAAGCGTTTGGAGAGAATTATGAAATTCCTTATATTGATAAAGCAGGTTGGTCAATATTAGATAAAATATCTAATCAAAGAAAATTAAAAGATATATCAACGATTAAAAATAAAAGAGGAGAACTAGACTTAACTTTATTCAAGAAGTTTATTACTAAGGAAAACACAGGCATGAGATTGGTTAGAGGCAATATGATTAAAGAAGACAAAATTGTCGATACCAATAATGAATTTGTTATCAATGAGTTTCTCGATAGAAAATCTGAGGATTTTTTGAGAAACGATTTTCAAGGAAAGAGATTAGTGTGTCAACAAATATCAAATGTGGACATTAAAAAAAGATTAAAGTTTGCAGTATCGGAAAAAAATGATGTTCTTGCCAATTCATGCAATTATCTTTTTGTTCCAGAAAAAGATATAGACAAACTAAAAGGCGTTCTAAATTCTTACCTATTAAATTGGAGATTTAAGATAACTAGTAGTAATAATCATATAAATAACTATGAACTAAGCGAGCTTCCTGTTATTGACTTAGAAAAAATTAAAGAAAATGTTGAAGATTCGGTTCTGTCTAAGAATGTGAATATTTGCAGGGTTTACGGATTAGATGAAAATGAAATCGCTTATATACTAAAGCCCCACTTTAACCATAATGAAATTGTGGAGGCTTTAAAGAATGAAAATATATAATCACATGGCTCCCGGTTTTAGCGAGTTAGAATGGAGTATGGTCAAACACATTCCTCCTGGAGGAAATTGGCAAAATATACCTGTTTCTGTTCCTTCCAAAAGATTAGAGCAGATTAGAAGAGGGGGAGGTAGAACTACTTATTATGGAAGATTAAGAAAAGATAAGCCTAGCTATACTATTTCTACATATTTTAATAGAATTGGTAATGGGTGTCATATACACCCTGAGCAAAATAGATTAATCTCAATAAGGGAAGCGGCAAGGTTGCAATCATTCAAAGATTCTTTTGTTTTTCACACATCTAAAGCCTCAATTTACAAACAAATAGGAAATGCTGTTCCGCCTATTCTGGCAAGAGCCATCGCGGAGTTAATTGAAAAACATCTGGAAAAGAAAAACTTTGTAGATTTATTTGCTGGGGCTGGAGGAATGTCTGAGGGATTCTTAATGCAAGGGTTTCAAATATTAGGCGCTATTGAGATAGATAAAAACTTTTTTGAAACATTTCTAAAGAATCATAAAAATGGCAATGGTGGAGATTATTTTATTAATGGTGATATAACCTCTGATGAAAATAAAAATGAGTTAATTAATATAAAAAACAAACAGAAGGTTGGTGTAGTAGTCGGGGGGCCTCCCTGTCAGGGATTCTCTACGGCTGGATGGAGAAATCCAGAAGACAAAAGAAATCAATTATTTAATGATTTTGTTGATATTGTCAAGAATATAAGGCCTGAATTCTTTGTTATGGAAAATGTTCCAGGTATACTCTCAATGAGGAAGGGCGAAGCTGTTAAAGAAATAATTCAAAGCTTTGAAGAAATAGGTTATCATGTAAATTCTCCAATAAAACTTAAGGCTGAAGAGTTTGGTGTTCCCCAAAAGAGAAGAAGAGTGTTTATAATTGGGTCATTAAAAAAAATAACTTTGAATGAGATTAAACCTCTCTTTTCTGAAGAAGACAAAAATTTACCTAAACCTATTACAGTTGAGGAAGCAATTGGAAGCTTGCCACCGTTAGAAGCTAATGAAGGAGAATTTGAAATCGAAACAGACTACTTTCCTAAATCCCCTTATGAGAAATTTATGGCTGGAGAAATTGACTTTAAGATCTTTTATAATCTTCAAAAGAATTTAGAGATTGCCTCATCTGATAGCAATTTAATAACAGTTAACAATTCTTCGTAAGCATCTTCATTCTTCCCTTCATCAAGAAGTTTTAGAACTTTCTTTATTCCATCTTTTATTTCTGGGTTGTCTAAGTCTTTAACTCTCCTATTCTCTTTTTTCATATAATCATCTAAACTTTCTAATGGGATTCTGATATACCTTTCTGCGTTTTTTTGTTTGTTTTTGCTATCTAAGGGTTTCTTAATAATTACTAATTCATTAAGCTTGAGGGGATGAAAATTTTCAAACTTATAATCGAAATAAGAATAATCTGGTTTTAATAATGATTTAAGAAAGTCTATATAACCATGCTCTTTTATTATAGATAGTACTGTTAAGATATTGTGAAGATTTAATCTCATGACTTTACTCAACTTTAAAGCATCTTCTTCATTTTCTATTTGGTTCTTTAATTTATCCCAAATATATTGTGAGTGCCATGAAATTACATTCTCTTTGTTTTCTTCATCCGTCAGAAGAATCTTAACATCTTCTAAAGTTATTCTATTATTTTTTCCACTATTGCATGATTTACATAAAGGATTAAATTTAGGTCTGTGAGTAAAACCCAATGAAATTGGCCCTATGTGGTCAGCCGTCATTTTTCTAATTTTTCCACAGAAAGGACAAGGAACTTTTTCTTTGAATCTTCCAAATTCTCCCATGATTCTATTAGATAAATTCCAATCTCCCTCTGCCCAATTCTCATAAGCACGCCTATCTTGACTATATCTTGCTAAATTTGAAGAGTGTCTTCCTGTATCTTCTTTGCTTCTGCAACAAGCATTATAAGTATGAAATCCATCCAATCTGTCAGGAGGATTACTCATAACTCCTGGGCTTAATCTTGTTTTACAATTTTCAAAAACGTAGCTTAAAATAGCTTTTTCTTTATCCTTTATTTTTTGGGGTATCTCAAATACTTTCCTAAAAATTTCAAAAACTTTTTTGCCTTTCTTCTTTTTCAGAATCTTAAAGATTTCAATGATCGTTTTATCATAACTTTCAAACTTTTGTTTAGATATTTTCTTTATACGCCTTAATGTATTTTTATTTGGATACACATAAAAAATACTCAATTTCCTACCACAGATTTGGCAAGGCTTTAATCCATATAATTTCTTAGGATGAATCGCCCTAGCAACTTCAGCCCTGTTAGGAAGTTTCATTTTTCTGACCTTGTCATCCCACCATTTTGCACGTTTTTTACCTAATTCACTATTTCCACTTACTATCCATTTTATTTTTCCTTTTCCGTCTGTAAGTTCTGGCATACCCTTATAGTTTGGATGTCCTATAATGAATTTCATATATTTTCTAAAGTCACCATGCCATCTTCTTGTTTCCCTCGCCATTAAAAAACCAAGAATTTGTTGTTTATAGGGTTTTGCCTTAATCTTGCTATATCCAAAAGGTTTTATTAACTGAAATTTCCTTTACCACATAAGATGACAGAACAAAAACCCCTAAAACTCTCGCCCTCAGCAATAAACTTAATGTTAGAATGTCCTAGATGTTTCTGGCTGGAAAAACATAAGGTTTGGAAAAGGCCTTCTGGAATTTTTCCAAGTCTCCCAAGTGGAATGGATAAAGTCTTAAAAGAACACTTTGACAAATTTATGGAAAAAGGAGAATTGCCTCCTGAAATAAGAGAGTATGGAATCGGAAACGGCTATAAATTATTTAATGATAAAGCAAAATTAGAAATTTGGAGAAACAACAGAAAAGGAATACAATACAAAGATAAGACCTCTGGAATTTTACTAATGGGAGCAGTTGACAACATTTTATCAAAGGGCAAAAAGTTAATTGTTTTAGATTACAAAACAAGAGGCTATCCCCTAAAAGAAGATACTCACGAACATTATCAAGCTCAGATGGATATTTACAATTTCTTATTAAGAAAAAATGGTTATGCTACTGAAGATTACACTTATTTGCTATTTTATTATCCTAGAGAAGTTAGTGAAACAGGGGAATTAATCTTTGATACAAAATTAATCAAGATGAAAACAAACGCCAAGAAAGGTGGAGAATATTTCAAAGATGCGATTAAGCTATTAGAGAGAGATTGTCCTAAGAAGGGTTGTGAGTGGTGTGAGAAGGTTTGATTATAACAAATTATATAAATATCTTAATTTTAGATAAATCATGGGAAAATATACCAATATTAAATCAAATTTTTTGAAAGAAAAAATAAAGAATATTAATTGGAAGAATAAGGATGAAAGGGAAAAAATAGATGGTTTAATCTTTGTCGAGAATATAATTTTAGGAAAAGAAAGATTAAGTTGGGCAAGTAGTTTTAAATGGAATGCGTTAAAGAACACTAAAGAGCTTAAGACTATTTATCGGGAATTAAAACCTGAAGAATTTGCTCAAATTAAAAAAGATGAAGTCAAAGAAGCAGCTGAAGAGAAAAGGAAAGAATCGAAATTAGAGGAAGAAGAAAGATTAGAAGAGGAAAGAGATAGAAAAGATTGGGTTAAAGCTGGTGGAAATCTCTAAAAAGCTCATATACATCAACACAATAAAATTAATAAAGAATATTCACTACTGAAAGAGATGAAATTTCGAAGAACTAAATACAAAATCCATGATCCGGACACTCTAAGGTTAAAAAGAAGACTTCCAGGGTTCTCAAATCCGTTTATTAGGCTATCAAATGTGTATGGACCAGAAAAGTTTCAGCCAGGAGCACAAAAAGCAAAGAAACAACTTTCAAAACTGTTAAACAATGGAAAATGTCCAATACGCATTAAAGTAGATGCAAGAGACAGATATAACAGAGCTCTCGTTACTCTGAGTTGCAATAGAAGAAATGTAAATAAAGCAATGAGGAATTTAGGATATTAACATGAAAACATTCACAATAAACAATAACTACCGTCCCCCAAATATGCCACAATAGTGCTTCTTTCGGAGGGGGCATTTAATTTGTATGGGAAAAAAATCTGTTTATACTTTATAGAAAAAAATAATAACGCACACGCCGCTTCTAACTTTTTCTTTTTGTATAATTATTCAACTTTTATAACCTGAATATAATCCAGATATATACTTGTAGGGTTCCATTCGGGATTTACTATTTTGACAAATTCTACTTTTGTTCCATTGCAATT
>JAGVXM010000032.1 GCA_018303785.1 Candidatus Pacearchaeota archaeon | reverse complement strand
AAGCAATGGAGATTTATTTTCAAACAATAATTATCTTGCACAAAAATTAGCTGAAGATTTACATTTAACAAACTTTGATAATCCGTATATCGTTAAAGGCTTAGGCATTAAACGGGATGAAAAATCTGATTATGGGTTATCGTTTCTTGTTGACAATGATATAGAAGTAATAAAGGCTAAGGACTTTCATCATAAAAATAATAGGAAAAAATTCACTAGAATTAATGAGGATTATTCCATTGATTTTGATAAAAAAGGAGAAATAACATTCTATGCGCGAGAAGATGGGTTGTCGTGGCTTTATGTGGGCGTTGATAAAAATTTTTGAAATTTACATTTCACAACTGAAACAAGAAGCAGAAAAGCAAAAATTAGAAATTGAAGAAAAATTTTCAAAAGCACTACGCTATTTACAAACAGGAAAGTTATAAAAATCAAATATTCTTCTCTATATCCCTAGTACTTCGAAGTAAGCTGGGCCACACGCTCATTTATAGCACATTTTGGTTGATTTTAAGTCATAAAATGCAATCACGACAATGAGTAATTAATGAAAATTGAAGTGATGGTGATAAGAAAGTAAATGAGCTATTTGGTTGTCGAGGCTTTATGTGAACGATGATTGTGATATGTACTCGAATGATGATCATCTTGCGAACTCGAATGATCATGGCAGAATGGCCCAGAATACTAGGCATACAATGAAAACGTACAATAACTTTTCCGATAAAATTTTTTCTCTAAAAAATTTAATTCTTGCATGGAAAAAAGCGCGAAAGGGAAAAACGAAAATAAATTATATACAGGAATTTGAAGAGAACCTGACCTATAATCTGAAACTATTGCATGATGAATTAAAAAATGAATCTTATATACCTCAACCATTAGAGTCCTTTACTTTGCGCGATCCAAAAACACGCAAAATTTCAAAAGCGGATTTTCGAGATAGAGTTGTGCATCATGCATTAGTAAGATTGTTGGAGCCTATATTTGATCCAACCTTTATTTATGATTCATGCGCAAACAGAAAAGGTAAGGGCAATTTGTTTGCCATACAACGATTTGATACATTTGCGAGAAAAGTCTCAAAAAATAATACTGCTCCTTGTTTTGTATTAAAAGCAGATATTAAGCATTATTTTCATGAAGTCAAGCATGAGATTTTGCTTGGTATTATCAAAAGAAAAATAACTGACGAAAAAGTATTGAGGCTTATAGAAAAGATTATTGAAAATGGGGGGGGCGAGCAGGAATCGGAATGCCTCTTGGCAATCTAACCTCTCAATTTTTCGCAAATGTATATCTAAATGAACTTGATTATTTTATCAAGCATCAATTAAAAGTGCATTATTATATTCGCTATGTTGATGATTTTGTCGCAATACATAAATCAAAACAACAGTTAGAACAATGGAAACAAGAGATAAATAATTTTCTCAGACAAAAATTAAAAATTGAATTGCATCCAGAAAAATCTCACATAATCCCTCTTTCTCGAGGAATCGATTTTGTCGGTTTCAGAAATTTTTATTACTACAAATTATTGAGAAAAAGAAATATAAGGAATATGGAAACGAAGATAAAGCTATTAAATGAAGGAAAGATAAACTATGAAAATTTTATCGAAAGCTTTCAAGGGTGGAATGCCTATGCTGAATGGGCAAATTCTCATAATAAAGTAAAAAATATGATAAAGAAAATAAATAAAAAAGCGAAATAATATTAGGACTCCACACAAAGCCAAAATTTCCAAAAAATTTATAAACCCAAATTCTTAAATACTTTCATCGGCTTCTCAGTTTCAATCACTGAGCCGAGCTTACATTAATCAGAATGAAATCAAAAATTAAATCTAAAGTCATCATAAGGAAGGGTGACTTGTTAGGGAAACCTTAGGTTTCCATACGAGTATGATTTTCATAATAAAAGTCACGACGAACAAAGAAGATAGAGCATTAGAATTAATCTCAGATAAAATTCACAAGAAAGAATTGCAAGTTTTTTCATTATCTAGACCTCATGGATTACGAGGTTATATTTTTCTAGAAGCTGAAGATAGAGAAAATGCAGAGGAAGCAGCTTACAATTTACCATACGTTAAAGGTATCGTCGGAAAAACCGTTTCATATGAAGAAATAAAAAATATGATTGAGCCGGTATTAGAAGAGATTAATATCGAAAAAGGAGATATTGTTGAAATAATTGGCGAACCATTTAAGAAAGAAAAAGCTAAAGTGTTGCGAGTTGACAAATCTAAAGGCGAAGTTGTCGTTACTTTACTTGCCGCAGTAGTTCCAATTCCAGTAACAGTAAAATTAGATAACGTTAAAGTAATTCGAAGAGAAAAGGAAGAAGCACAAGGTGAATCTAAAGACGATCAAAAAGAAGAATATGATTCCGATACGCCATTGGGAGACTCTCCAGGATTCAATATGGGTACCGACGAATCACCAGGAAGTTTAATTCCTGACGATTATTAGTTAAGTTTAAATAAATCAGTTTTAATGTAAAACAATGAAATTCATAAATAAATTTAAAGTCATCTTGAGGAAGGGTGACTTGTTAGGGAAACCTTAGGTTTCCATACGAGAATGATAATAAAATTATTAATAGAAGGCGGAGATATGAAACCAGGCCCAGCTATCGCACAGCAATTAGGTCCATTAGGTGTAAATATTGGAAAAGTTATTTCTAAAGTAAACGAGTCAACAAGATCATTTAAAGGAATGAAAGTTCCAGTCGAGCTTGATATTAATGAGAAAACTAAAGATTTTATTATTAAAACATTTTCTCCACCAACTGCTGAATTATTAAAAAATGAATTAAAATTAGAAAAAGGTTCAGCAAAAATTTCCGAAGTTAAAGTCGGCAACATAGCAATCGAAGATGTAATAAAAGTCGCGCAAATTAAAAAAGGCAATATGTTGGAAAAAGATATGAAAGCTGCAGTTAAATCAGTATTAGGAACATGCGCATCTGTAGGAATTATGGTTGAAAATAAAAATGCAAACGAATTAATTTCAGAAGTGAATGAGGGAAAATATAATAAAGAAATTTCTGCAGAAAAAAATGAGCCAACTTCTGAAAAAAGGGCTGCATTAAATAAATA
This sequence comes from Candidatus Pacearchaeota archaeon, assembly GCA_018303785.1. GTDB lineage: Archaea > Nanobdellota > Nanobdellia > Pacearchaeales > GW2011-AR1 > ARS1285. The sequence goes on along the minus strand of JAGVXM010000032.1, from coordinate 4,316 downwards.
TTTTAATGATCTTAAGTCAGCACAAGAAGCTAAAGCTGCCGCAGCTGCCGCAGCTGCTCAAGCAACTGAAGCTGCGAAAACAGAAGCTGAAGCAAAGCCAGGAGAAAAAACTCCGGCTACAGCTGCAAAAACGGCAACGGCAAAAGCTCCGGCTAAAGCAGATGCAGCTAAGACTCCTGCTGCTAAGACTCCTGCTGCTAAGACTCCTGCTGCTAAAGCACCAGCTGCGAAAGCTGCTGCAAAACCCGCAGCAAAAGCTGAGAAGAAAAAATAATTTTTCCAACAGCTTTATAAATTATTTAATTCTTTTAATTTCGTTGGGGCTGTGGGGTAGTCTGGTTAGCCTTCGAGCTTTGGGAGCTTGCGACCCCGGTTCAAATCCGGGCAGCCCCATAGATTGTGGAGTATAGCGAAACAATCTTTGCCGGATTAAAAACATCTTCATTTAGTTCAAATCCTGGACAAGTTTGCAAAGGAGAATAAAAAAATGATATCCGAGCAGGCTTGTGAGCTGGCTGCCCCATGTTGCTAATCGAGCAATTTTAAATAAAAACATTTAAAAACAAAATAACTAACCAATTAATATGGATTACAAATCATTTGCAGAAAAATCATTTAATACCGTGACAAATATGTTCGTGGCTATCGGAGCAAGTTGATGTCTATATTCATTGGCTACCCAAGAATCAGATTATATGCCCGCATCTTTAGTTATCGGCACAACTGGCCTGATTATGCGTTATATTACTAAACCTGAAAAACAAGAACAATTTTCAAACACATTAGAAAATAAAATTGAATAAAATGAAGACAAAAAAAGTTAAAGCATCTGGAAGATTTGGCGCTCGATATGGTCGACGAGTAAGAACAAAAATTGCTGATCTAGAATCTATTCAAAGAAAAAAACAACATTGCATTTTCTGTAATGGCGTTGCAAAACGATTATCTAAAGGAATTTGGCAGTGCAATAAATGCGGCAAAAAATTCACCGGTTCAGTATTTTTCTTGAGAAGCGATGACAAGGGCATGTCTCAAGTAGCGAAACAATAAACTTAAATAATTAAAAAAATTATATTCAACATGACAACGTATAAATGTTTTAAATGTGGGAAAAAAATATCAAGCGCAGCTTTGGAAAAAAGATTTCTCTGCCCGTTTTGCAGATCTAAAATATTTTATAAGCCAAGAAAACACGTTGTCAAAATAAAGGCTGTTTAAATTAATTTAAGGTTTCTTGCAATTGAAAGTTATTGTTAGGAAACATTGTTTTATAAAAATGGAATTTGATAAAGAAACTCAAGAAAAAATTAAGGAAATGCAAATGTATGAGCAAAATTTGAATAATTTGCTGATGCAAAAACAGGTCTTTCAAATGGAACTTATCGAAGCAGAAAATGCATTATCAGAATTAGGAAAAGCGAACGATGAGGTCTATAAGATATTTGGGAATATAATGATTAAATCAAATAATAAAAAAATACAGGAAGAACTTGAGAAACGAAAAGATTTAGTGAACTTACGATTAAAATCTATAGAAAAACAGGAAAATACATTGACTCAACAAGCTGAAGAATTACGTAATGAAGTACTAAAAAAAATAAAATAGTATCTCTTTTATTTTTATTTATGATAGTTTTTTCATTGGAAAAATAAAGATACGGTTCTTTCTACTGTTAATTAATAGACTGGAGTTAAACGGCTTAACGAATATAACTGAAGTCATCTTACTCTCTGGATTTCATCAATGGAAAACGAGGCGGAAAAAATACTGCAAATGTGTATGGAGAAACAGATTTATAAGAAAGGCAAGCTCAAATGAGAGACTTGAAAACTCTAAGATGACTGACCAAAAATAATCAAAAAGATATAGAAATCTTTATAAACTTCCTCGATTACTTTTTCCCTATGATCTTCGACAAGATAAAAAGAGCGTTTTCATCGAATGAAGGTGATCCAGAATATATTGAAATTGATTTAGGTAAAGAAGTAAAAAAATCTAAAGTTTTGGTACGCCCATTTGTTCTGAAAAGCTTTGAAGATGTGAATTTTATATTAAATTCATTACGCGAAGGGTTTACAATCGGAATCATTGATATCAAACCATTAAGATCTAAAGATTTAATTGAACTTAAGCGTGCAATATCTAAAATAAAGAAAACAGCAGACGCATTAGAAGGTCATATTGCAGGATTTGGAGAGAATGTTATAATAGTAACTCCTCAATTTGCTGAAATTTACAAAACACCTGAAAGAAAGCCCGTTCCAAAAGATAATTTGTTAGAAGGATAAGGTTTTTTTAGAAAATTTTTGACTCGAATTTTAAATATAAATCTGAAATTTTATTACCATCTTCTGTATACAAGAAATTGTTAGCGACAAGATTTTACATATTTTAGTTAAAAAATAGTGGTAAAAAACTATATTTTTTAAAACAACAAAGTTTAAAAAGGTGTTATAACTCCAGAATTATAACAAAATGAAAACAAAAACAGTACTCACGTTGTTATTACTCGCACTTTTAATGTCATCAGTGTTAGTATTTGCTGCCCATTCAGTTATTCCTTCTACAGCTAAATTCTCAGGACCTTCTGATGAAATAACAATTACATTAAGACCTCCTCAACCTGCAAACGAAACACTTACATATACCTATACTGTTGATTTCCCTACTATTATTATGGATAATACTGTTCCGATAACTTTTACTGCTTCAGGAACAAACGTTGTCCTCCAAAATAACAAGTATATAGTAGAAGACATTACAACTACTGAAATAATTAAAATAAAAGCAAATGTTGATTACAATGAAATAAGTATCGGAAAAACTTATACTGGCAATATTGTTGTTAAAAATATCATTAACACGCAAGACACTCTTAATGTCCCAATCAGTTTCTCAAGTTCTTTTTGTGAAGAAGGAGAAAAAGGAACTGACTTAGAAATAACAGAAATTGAAATAAGCAATTCTGACGGCGAAGATGATGAATGGTCACCTTTAGATCAAATTGAAGTCAAAGTTGAAGTTTCAAATGAAGGCGATGAAAGAGTTAAAGATGTTACAGTTGAAATAGGAATTTATAATGCAGAAGGAAAAAACATAATCCGCGATGTTGAAAATTTAGATGATGAACAAGTTGATTTAGGAAATATTGACGATGGCGATGAAGAAACAGCAACATTTACTTTTAATGTCCCATCAGATTTTGAATCAGGCGATTACAATTTAGTAGTTAAAGTATTCAGCGATGATCTTGGTGAAGATGTTATGTGCACATCAGAATCATCAGATTTAGATAATGACTTTTATCAAACAATTACTGGTGAAAGAGAATCAGAAGAAGAAAAGCATGTTATATTCCAAGACATAAAGGTTACTCCATCTCCAGCTCAATGCGGAGACAGAATACAAATCAGTGGAGAAGCAGCTAATATTGGAGACGAAGAATATGAAGATCAAGTTAAAGTTACATTAGTTAACAAAGAACTTGGATTGAATTTAGAACAGGTAATTCGAGAAGACTTTGATGAAGGCGATTCTGAATTGGTAGATTTCGAATTTGATGTTCCAATGAACACAAAAGAAAAAGTCTATGTATTAGAATTCAAAACCCATTATGATTATGACAAAAACGATGATGAATACGATATAACATCAGAAGATTCATTCACACAATCTGTCCGGGTTGAAGGCGGTTGCGAAGCTGAACAACCAACAAACAATGTTATTATCTCAGCAGAATTAGATGAAGAAACACCTGAAGCTGTAGCAGGAAAACAAGTTTTAATCAATGTCAACGTTAGAAATACTGGTACAAATGAATCTACATTCACTATCGGTGTTTCAAACAACGAAGACTGGTCACAAGTAGTTTCAATTAACCCTCAAACACTAAGTATTGGCCCAGGGCAATCAAAAGATGCTGTTATAATCTTAGAAGTTAATGAAGATGTTGAAGGAGATCAAGAATTTTCAATAGTTACAACATATGAAGGTGGAAGAAAAGAACAAAGAGTTTCTGTTCCAGTTTCACAAGAGCCGCAGCAAACTGATCAATTAAGCCCGGTATTGGAGCATATTAGAGATAACTGGTTTATCTATTTGATAATCCTCGTCAATATTATTTTGATCATAGCAATCATCTTAGTGATTCGCAGCATGGTTTCACCAGCGCATGCGATGTAATTTTTTGTTTTATCTAACTCATTTAATCAATAAATCTTTTTATAATCAATTAGCTTAATAATAAAATGCAAACAAAAACACAATACAAATTTATCTCTCCCGAAGAGCAATCACGCTTTAAAGAATCAATAAA
>JAGVXM010000049.1 GCA_018303785.1 Candidatus Pacearchaeota archaeon | reverse complement strand
CGTTTCTTCTTCCATCGTCTGCTTGATCGCTTCATTGTTTAGTATATTAACTTGTTTTCTTAAGAATACGTTGAAAATTTTATTTATAAGCTTTTGGGTGTATCTTAAAGTTTATAAAAAAAGTTCCGCTAGGATTCCCGTAGCACGTAAGCGCAGGGGCACCGCGGATCTTAATCTGTGTGTGTCTTTAAGTTCAGTAAGAAACGAGGAGACAGAAATTTAGACCAAATTTCTAGATGTTCGAATCCAATAGCCCCGCCAGGATTCGAACCTGGGTCAACACGGCCAGAGCGTGTTATCCTTGACCAGCTAGACGACAGGGCTTACTATAACTTGAGCACTCAAGTGGATTTAAATCTTTTTTGTTCAACAAATTTTTAAAATTTTAAATATATTAACCCCTAAATAGTAATTACGATAGAAAGATTTATTAAGTTATGAAAACTTTAATTAATCATGGTAGTAAAATCGTTAAATGAATTACAGCAAGATATTTTTTTCCAAGAATTAAAGATTTATTTTACTATGGAAGCTTCAACAGAGAAAAAATTTCCTCATCAGTTTTTACTAGAATGGCACGAGCCAACCCCAGTTAAGAGCGGAGAGTATCGATGGCCTAAAGAAATTGTAGGAACCCCATTAAGATACGAAGCTAAATTTTGGGCAAGAGTTTTAGATAATCATTTTCTTCTCCAAACATTTCCCAATTATAAAGATATAGCCCCAATAAATCAATTAGACCCTCGCGTCTTCGGAATAGTAGAATTAGAACAAGTCCAAGAAGCGAACACTCGTCTATATAATAAAGCACTTGATTCTATTCGTGAAATAGAAAGGAGATTCCCTTTAACAGTACAACTATACCATTCCGATGGAACACCTGATACAAAAATGAAATATCATTCAAAATTAATTGATCAAACGAATTTTAAACCAATAAGTTAAGACAATATCAAAAAAACCTGGTGTTTTACCACACTCTAAAGGGTGTGGTTTGTTCGGGTTTTTTGGATGCTCCGAAATGAAAACTTAATGTTACGACCATATATATAGCAAGCTGCCGATAGCATACTATGGATTATCATGTTAAAAAAGTTGAATTAAAAGAAAACGGCATGGATCGCGTTGGGTTTTTTGTGTATCACGGTGATTATAACACAGACTTCTCTGGTTTAGGAAAAAATCTTGTAGGCGGCTTTGTAGTTAAAAGATCCAACAATGCAATATACACAACAAACGGTCCGTACAATCTTGGAATGAAAGTCGAATCACAATCAAGTGAAGTTAGTGCACGCGAATCAGCAGAATATCGTGCGTATCAATTAGTTGAACGATTAAGCAAGCCGCAAATACAAATGCCAACACCAAAACCAAAAAAGAAAAAACTAGAAGTTGCAGTTGCGTAATATTACTCTTCTCCAAAAGTAATATAGTGAACATCTATTTTCACAGACCTTCCGCTTTTTATTTTTCCAATGCCACAATCCCAATATTCGTCGGTATTTTTACTTAAAGGAGGAGTTATATTTATTCTTCCTTCGTGAATGTACACTTTATATTGATCACTAAATTTTTCGAACGCATCTTTTACCTGAATATTTGTGTTATGGGCTGCATGACCAGAACTATAAGGGGCTGCAAGTCTTACTGATTTTCCAGTTTCAGCATTTATAGAAGCGGCCTTATCTGCTAAACTTCCCACTAAGGCTATTCCATAATCGTTACTCCATTCGTTTGCATATAAATTTTCAATTAATAATGTTGGTTCACAATCCCATTCCAATAATCGGACTAAACTCATTCCAACAGGTTTATCATCTCCATTGACAACATGATATAATTTTTTATTTGCATCAGCAGCGAAACTAAGTAAAGATTCGTTAAGAGTGCTATTAGCTCTCCAATCTTGACAATGAGGAATGGGTTTTTCTCCCATACGCAATAATGCTTCTAAATCATCGGTTTCAATAACTGAGATTTTTCTTGCCTCTCGATAAACAGGTTGGTCAAGAACTTCTTTTATCCAGATTGCATTATTATACAATGGATTTTTTGATCTTTTTTTTGCAAGATTATCAGCTTGTTGTAACATTGCTTGATAATTATCTATTGTAAGCGTTTGCAATCCTTGAATAATTTCAATATAGGCACGTTGTTCTCTGAGTAAAGCTGTTCTAAATCCTAATTCTTTTTGTTCATGTTTTTGCAATGTCCCTTTTTTTAACTTTTGTTCATTCTCTTCAATGTGCTTTCTTATCTTTGCTTCATCTTCAAGATCTTCTTCATAATGACCCTTATATGTTTCAATTAATTTTGGTGCAATATTTTTTATAGAATCTATATGAGATTTCAAGGCATCAAGCTCTCCAATTAATCGACTAACTTTTGAATTTTTTCTCCAAGAATCTATTTTATCATCAAGAACTGCTAATTGTTGTTTTGCTTTATCATGTGAGTATCGCCATTCTAAAAATTTTCCATCTAATTCTACACCAACAATTTCTCGCAATAAACTAATCTGCTCTTCATTTTGAAAATGTGAATAGCCTGCAAGTGTTGTTATTATTTTTCCAATTCCTTCAAATCTTTCATCGGATTCTAATCGAGTAATATATTTTTCTAATGTAGCATCACCTAAATTAAGTCTTTTTAGACTTTTATCAGTAAGTTGTAATCTGAGATTTCTTACAATATCTTTTTCACTTTGCAAATCAAAGGGGTATACAAAATCAGGATCATGAGAAACTAAACTTAATGCGCCTAATACACTGCCAAAACTTTTTGATCCTTGCACATTATTGGTAATATGTACCAAAATACTCTCATTATGAGCAAGTTCTTCTAAAGATGCAAACCCTCTATATATTTTTCTTTTTAATTCACGTCCTTGATGGAAATCGACATCATTACAAATCTGAATAATTTTATTTCGATTTTCAGGATCACTTACTAATTGATTTACGTAAACTTGCAAAGGTAATGGTAATCTGCTTTCAGTAAGTAACTGAGATAATCCATTTTTTCTTACTGCCTCGGCAATATTTTCTATGTTCGTTACTCGCAAATCTCTATCTAACATATAAAGATTATCAACAATTTGAGTATACAATGAATCAGCATCTTCATTAGTCACTTGTTCGTTTCTCGTACCAATTGCTTTCCACAAAGGAAATACTACTGAATGAGCAAAGGGAATAATGCGTATATCTTGTTGTGCATAAGCCTCAACCTTTTTTAATGAAGTATCAACAATTTCTTTTTGTTTTGTTATTTCAGCAGATTGTGAAATGATAGCCAATCCCTGGGCAATATCCGCCTCTTTTTCTTTTAAATGTTGGATTAATTCTAGGATTTTTTTATTCTTTTTTTCTCCTTCAAAATAAGGAGAAGACTTCATGACTTTCCATGAATGTACAATTTGACCGGGTATATCTTTTCTTTCATCTTTCTGAGATCCTAATAAAGCAATTGCACTTTGTGCAAAAGTTTCACTTCCTCCGTAAAATCGAACGATTTCTTCTATATCTCTTCCAAAATTTCCTAATCGTGCTTCAAGAGGATGCCCAAAAATCTCCCTATTAATTTCTAAGCTAAAATGCTCTGGATCAAAATATTCTCCTTTTTCTAAGAGCGCTTGCAATTGTTTTAATATTTCATACTGAGAAACTTGTTTCTTTTCTTCATCAGTTCTGAATTGTTCAACAGCTTCACCAGGATGTAACATAACTTGTTGTTGCACTAAAGCTTGCCGTTGTTCTATTCTTTGAGCTTGATGCATCCCTAAATTCATTCCTAAGCCAGGCATTGTTCAGTGCCTCCTATTTGTGGTTTCCATGAAGTCATTAGTCCATTAAAATCTCTTAATTTATATTTTGGAAATCTATGCTCTTGCGATTTAAATTCATTTTGCAAATCTGAATATTGTTCCGACGACAGTGTTGGAGTTGCTCCTGTTGCTTCCGCATATACGAGTGCTTGATATACGCTTTTTCTTGTTACCAATTCTGTTAATTTTTGATTTGCTTCTTGACGTACATCATCTCCAATTAATGGTGCGATAATCTTTGTCTTATCCATAATATATCCTCTTTTTTTTAGAGAGGAATATGAAGAATGTGCAACTTGTCGATTTAGGATATCCAAAATTGTTTTTTGTTCGTCTTCAGAAAAAGAAGGTGAATAATTATACAGTTGTTTTGCTCTTTCTAATCCTTGTGCAAAATTTTCAATTGAATAACGCGCTTTTCCAGCAAGATATGATCGAAGTGTATCTTTTTGATTTTGAGAAATCTCTATATTATTATAGTGAGTAAGACTCTGGACAAGAGAATCGATACAATAAGTGTTCGTTCTTTCTTCTAATCCGTGATTATATCGTGCCATTGATTGTGCAACAATTTTTTCTGAGACATCAATAGGAGGCACAGAATTAGTAGCATTCCTTAAGCTACTAATTGAATCATACGCAGGTTCATCTGTGTCAATTAATTCTCTATAGATTTCCTCGCACCGCGCTGTAGACACTTGAAATGAAAATAGACTTTTTAATGTATGAGCCCATTTTACTTTTTCTTTAGGCTCTTTTCTAACCGTTTTTACCATTTCCTCTAATGCGTGAGGAGTTGGCTTTTGTTTGAAATGACTTAATCGCTTCATGTCATCACTTTCGTCGGCAATATACAGACTTCTTGCTATATCGTTCACGATTTTTTCGCCCAGTTCGTAACCAAGTGATTGACAAGCATCCAATATTGTGATCATCTCAGCATGTCTTTTATGACGGGTTAATTCACTTACGACTTCATCAGATAAAGGTACGGAAGTATTTTTCTGCAATTGCTGTGCCTCAGATTTATCTTCATATTTCCCCGCTTTACTCAGATATTTTTTTAATAAAACTCCATATCGTTCTTGTATTTGTACAGGGTCGAGTTGTTGATGTAATGCTTCTGCAAAATGGCGAGGGTCTTGTCGTGACCAATCTTTTTCAAAATAAGTCGAGACAATATCTTTTAATTCTATGGGAGTTGCAGTAATAAGGGATTGAGTTCTTTCGTTAATAGAAGAAATTCGGTTATAATGTTGAGGATTTTTGGTAAGATAATTAATAGCTGCTTTTCTTATTTTTTCTTTATCAACATCATCAAAATCAACAAAAGAAAATTCTTTTTTTAATTCATCATATTTACTTATATCAAATCCTCCCAAAAAATAAACTCCCAAATTTTTTGCATCATTCTCAGTAAATATATTCCCAACTCTATTGTTCAAAGCTTTTATTTTCCAGAACTCTCCTTTTTGTCCCCATTGCACCGCATTAGATTGTACTTTATCTTTATCAAAGGGAGGCAAATCAATTGCTTTTTGAGGGAGAAATTTCTTAGAGGCGTCATACTGAACAAAATCTCCATTGCTTAATGATTCAATGCAACCTGATTTCAATACTCGGTTTGTTCCGTCAGAAAATTCTCCTTCGCGAGTTAAGGCAACAAGATAAGTCAATGAGCGTTCAATATTTCCCCCGTCAGTTAATTCATAAGAAACATGATCTCTCATTGCTTCAACATCTTCAACTCGTAATCCTGTTTTTTTCTCAATTGTGGGAAGTATTGATGCTGCATTTTCTGGAATAACTGTCGTTGCTCGTATATGACGAGTTAAAGCGGTTTCCCATGCACTTTGAGAAGGCTGTATACCAGTAACTTCAGTAAGTTTTGTAATAGGAACAAATGTTTTCTCATCTTGTGATGCCTCAACTAATAATAACTCAAGTCCCTTTGAATAAATCGACTCTATATAAAAATTCCCTTCAACAGTATAATCACTATTTTCTTTTCTAATCTCATCTATTTGAGTTGCATATGCTCGAATAAGATCATGAAATTCCCGTCTGAATTTTTTATATTCAGATAAATTTTTTCCTCGTGTTAGTTGTAAAGGGCTTATCATTATATCTCCTTAGAATAATTTTCTTCTAAATTATTTAGATTGCAATATAATTCTGACGTTAATCCAGAAATTTTAGCTGCAGTTACCTCTTGAGAAGGTTTTAAACCTATATCTTGATAGAGTTCATCGATGAGTCTAACGCAGTCGTTAAAATTACCGTTATTCGGAGATATTTTATATGTTTCTAAACGATTTTTTGCAGCTTCATGAACATATTGTGGCAGAATATCGCCTTTTCCTCTTTTTACAACATTCACTAAATTCCTAAAATCTCCAAGCTCATAAGCTCTTCCCAATCGACCAGACACTTCGCTAAGCCTTTTATTTGCAATGTCCTGATCATATACTGGTTCAACCTTTATTTTTTCAGCTAGTTGATCTATCTCTCTTAATTTATTTTTTTCCAATAACTGGGAGTATACTTTTTTTACTATCTGTTTTTGAGGACTGGCACCGGTAATCATAATCACCTGGTAAATCTCATCTAGTTGACCTTTATTTGATAACATCTTGTAGCCTACTCTTATTTTTGACTCGTTCAATTTTTGTCCTGATTGTTCATATAGATTTTTAAATAAATTTAACTCACTCTTCTCTAAAAAAATCTGTTGTAGTGTTGAAGAAATTTTTTCATCAGTTGTAATGTCGAAAATTCTAATAGCAGAATCTAATTCTACTTGATCTAGGGAATTTCGCTGAAAATGATCTATTAATCCTTTTTTTATCCTTTTTGTTTTAACAGGCTTATATCCTGAAGATCCTGTTAATTCCTCAATAAGGGCAAATTTTGTTCCAACGAAGGAGGGATTTTCAAGAATCAGCTCACATTCTTCTTGTATATATTCTGAAGGAACTGAAAATCCGGTTTCAGTATTTAATCTCTTTAAAAGATTTGTATTATGAGTCCTTACTGCATTGTGATAAACGTCGTTAATTTTATCTTGGTTAAACTGAAAATTTCCAAAACGTTGTTTTAATTCCGGATAGAACTCTTTTCGATTATTTACTAACTGTTCAAGCGCCACTTTTTCTATTACATCAGTTCCCATTCTTCCTTCTTCGGATAAAGCGAGTACCTTCTCTAATAATTCCCAATTTCTTTCTCTCAAAGCTTTTTCAATAAAAGGGGATAATTGTTGTGCCGTAGCACGTATTCCAAGAACTCCGCTCATGGTACTTACTAATTCAAGTGAATATGCAGTTAATTGATGTAGAGATAATGACATTTCTTCACCCTCTCTTTCTCGATAATCCTCTGCTTCATCAGGATCAACAATATTACTTCTATAGAATTGTTGAATTTTTTCATTGGAAGTATCTGTAGATATTTTTTCTAAGAATCTTTCTAAAAATGCCCGTGCATACACTTGTTCCATTTCTCCGAATGAAACTTTTTTTCCGTTTTCTATTCTAGCAACCAAATCATCAAAGTTTTGTTTAGCTTCTTTCATTTTCTTCCTCCATTAATTTCTCAAGTGCTAATTCAACAACATGACTTTTGTTTCTAAACCGACTATTTTTGATTAAATTTTCAATTATCTCAATCGTTTTTTCTTCAACAGAAATACTCAATTTCTTTTTCATCGTATAAAATACTAAAAAGCACGATTTATAAAACTTTCTATTGTGTAACTACTAAAAAATAATACTAACTATCTATTTCATTTGTCTTATTTCTATATTTTATAAAAGCTATAAAAAATTTAAATTTTTCTGTCGTGTAATTCTCTTTAAAAAATTAATATAGCATATTTTTATACACGTAAATCTTAATTTACCTATGAAAAAAGATAGTATTATTGATCTGTTTATTGGTATCATTCTAATTATTGTTATTGGATTAGCTATATTTAATATTCAAGTAAAGCAATATAAAAAAGAACAAAAAACGTACCAATACGAAATCTGTACAAATGATAACTGCAGATATATTCAAGTCGATAAAATAATAGCACCTAGTGATGAAACAGTTAACCTCTGCAATTATGAAGGTATATGCGAAGACGTTCCCATAAATAGATTATTGCTTAAACATGGAACAGACAAAAAATATTGCAACAATGCGCCATATCTCAGCGATGATTATGTTGATAATTGGTGGAATGCCGACGGACTTATCGACGATTGCGAGATGCCTCCACAATCAAATATGCAGTTCGCATTTAAACAGCATAATCAATCTTTTTTGAGTCACACCGGAACTATACAGATCACGATAACACCTATAAACTACGAGAATAATTATCTTGCACTTCAAATTCTTATCGGAGAAGATAAAAATGATGACAATCTTCCTGACTCGTGGATTTTTTGCGGTAACGTAGACAGTATCCGTGGAAAAGACAAGCGAATAATTAATTGCAATGGAACAAAAGTAGAATTTGTCAAAATAGTAAATCCCGAATGGAACCCTACAAGTATATATCTGGATTATATTCAGGTTATAAAAGTTGAA
>JAGVXM010000024.1 GCA_018303785.1 Candidatus Pacearchaeota archaeon | reverse complement strand
CAATTTTATGGAAGAAATAATAGTTGGCCAAGGGGAGTATAAAAAAGCAAGAGCACCCGATGAATTAGATTCTGGAGGAATTGGACCGTGCATAGCCATAGGAGCAATATATAATAAACGAGGATACATGGTTCATGAGCATTCAGTTGGACATAATTACGCTGATTTTATTGATACAACCATTTTTAGGGATTTAAGAAAAGATGTAAAAGATAAAAAGAATCTTCAAATATATATAATTGGTGCAGGGATAGAAATTAATGATGAATATAAAGACAATAAAATAGCAGGAAGACAAGCTGTGCTAGATAAAATTGTAGAAAATGGATTTCAAGAAGCGGTGAAGGACATCAGATGGTGCCCAACAAATTATACACAAAGTTTAAGATTGATTCTCTCAGAATGTCGTGCAGAAATTGAAGAAGATGAAGATGATTTAGAAGAATATGAATTTTAATATTAGCTTTTAAATTGTTGAATTTCAATTAACAAACAACCTTTACTCGTCGTGACTTCATATTATCACCAGGATTGCTATCATTTTTGATTGTTGCAGTTATTGTTAAGTCATATTCCCCAGCATTATTTATGGATATTGTTTTTGATCCAGTTGTCGTAGAATCTTTAGCAGATAAATCTTCTTTTTCAGCTGTCCAAGTAAAACTATCGATCTTTCCGGTAAAATTTACATCTTCACTAAATGATCCGACATTTAGAGTTCTGAAATCAATTTTATATTTTTTATTACATTCAAGCGCCGTATTTTCAGTAAGATACTGATCGAGTTCATTTTTAATACGAATACCGTTAACACTATTCGCCAAGCTTTCATCTATTTTTACATCGTGCTTCCCTGATTGCATCACAAACATCATACAATCCTCAAATAATTTTTTAATATTATCACTCCAGAATTCAGTTCTAGGAATGCCAAAAAAACATCGGTTTTCTTTGTAAGCAATTATGCTTCCTTCTTTATTTCGTGAACCCGCTTCAATTGTTGTAATAGATTCAGTTTCATTATCCATAAAATCTGACGGTAAATAGTAAATAGGAAGTCCAACTTTTTTCAAACTATAAAATGGCTGCGTGTACACATTAATTTTTTTATTTTTTTTATTCATTTGAATATTTCCATTGGCAGATACCTGTAAAACATTCCCTTCCTCTATGAAACCAAAATAATCTGCATGATAACGATTCATAACAACAATGTGAGCATCAGTGGGAATTTTTTTAACATTTCTCAATTTATCATCTCCGATAATTATTACAGAATAATTAGATAGTTTAGCTCTATTAATATCATCATCAGCAATAACGCTATAACTCATATTTTTTTCTTGTAACATTCTCAAAATTCCTTCATCTGCTGCATAATCCGTTTTCACAATATATGCAATGTCTACTGCAAAAACAGTGCTCATGACGAGCAAGCTCACTAATGCGAAAATAAAAAATTTTGTCATATTAAATGGTAAATGAAATGTCTTGTGAAATTTTGTTCCATGCTTCATCAATCACTTGTATGTTCAAATTGTTATTACCTGATTTGAAATTTTTGCTTGCATGACAAATCCCATTTTCTAGACGAGAGCACAAGCGAGATTCTCGCGGAGTTGGATCATTCAAATCGATATATGTGGCTTCGTCAAAATTTTCTTCAGTGATATCTATCATGAAATGAACTTTTCGCTTGTTAATTGTAAAGTTTATCGAATTTATTACCGGCGATGTCGTGTCAACCACAATATCCCTCTTTCGCGACTCATCAGTATTATTGACAATATCTTGGACTGACACCCAATAAGTTATTTTTTTATTTTCAAAAGCAGATAATGAGATATGCGAGTTACACGAAAAACGATCCTCATCAGCAATACAATCTTTCGAAATATTAATCATATGTGGACTATCGTTAATGTAAATGAGAACTTTATTCGGATTCTTTTCTTCAAATTCAATCATAAACATACCCTGTGCAAATCCACTGCGTGGTTCAGCTTCAGTTATCTTTGGTGCTTCACTATCTATTGTAAAGACAACATTCTCATTCGCTGCAATCTTACCATTTTTTATTGCTATGAAGGTAATATTATGCATTCCATCTTTGAAAGATTTTAATCGCTTTCGACCAAATCCAAATCCATCACAATCCCTACATAAAGTTTTTTCTTTAGGTCTTTCTTCAGCGTGATCCACATAAATTAACTCATCAACTTCGTTGCTTAAACTAATATTGATAGGAATTCTTTTGTTATTGTATAATCCCTTAACAGGAGAATAAATATTCATTTCAACAAGGGCAAGTGAAGTATTGACGAAAAACATCCAATTTTTCAAGGAAGATCTGCCGGCATTATCCTCTACATAAATACTCACCGTATGCATGCCTTCACTTAAATTAGGAGCAGTATACTTTGCTAAAGCATCACCATCTGCATCAATAATGCCCGCGTTGACTATTTCATTGTCCAATTTCATAATAACATTATTCTTGTTTATGCCAGAGTTCCCATGATATACATCATCCAATAAAGATTCAATTTTTACAAAATTATCTTCTAAAACTGCATTTTCTTCAGGTATTAAATTTTTTACACGGGGATCAGTGAGATCTAATTTAAAATTCTGCATTTGCATACTTTCATTGGCACAATTATATTGGCTCCACCATGTTAATTTTGTAAGTCCGGAACTATTCGCAGGAGGGAAAAATGGTCCAGAATATTGATTCAAGGCTCCAGCATCCCACCGATAAAATAATTTAGCTGCATCAACATTCATTAAGCTAATTTCAGGAACAGAAATATACCAGCCATTAGTACCGTCAGGCATCATTGGATCAGTTACAATATTTGTTTTACTTCGTACATAAAAAGAGCGTAAACCATTGCTGTATGTATTTCCGTTTGAATCATTAACATAGACATTCCAATTAATATTTCCTTCAGTTAATTCGTTTGTAGGAATAGTAACTCTATATGTCCGAGCACTTCCAGCAGCTTTTGCTGCAGACTTATTATAGTTCACTCCGTTTATAGTATATGTAAACCATACTTTTTTTGCATCTCCTGCAACATCTGCACTCAAGGACACATTTTTATTTTCTACAGCACAACTGCTTTCATTTTTATTTTCAATTAATAACTTATTATTAGTAGCGTTAAACGAGCATTTTGTTTTGATAAAATCATCTTTATCTAAGTTAGTATCTTTTCCATCGTTAATTCGAGCAAGACATTCATCGTTAACATCATCAGCATTTCCATCTGGAGCATTATCTGCAGTATTTCCATCATCGTAATCACCATAACCAACTGAATCAACTAAAATCCTAAAATTATCATAGAGCTGAATTGCGCCGTCATTATTTTGACTTCCAGTCGGATTTACGATAACATAATATCCTTTTGCCGGAATAAATCCAGAAAGTAGTTCGGATGATTCAGTGGTGTTCAATAAACTCAAATTCCAACCGGTAACATCTACATCATTTTCTCCGGAATTATATAATTCAAAAAATTCATCAGATGTAGTAGGATTTCCCCCACTACCATCCCAATCTGTTTTTGGTTCAGCCGTGAATTCATTAATAACAACTGCAGCAAGTAATAACTGACTTGATAAAATAATAGTGCTTATCACTAACATTAATAAACTTCCTTTTTTGAAATTCCCTTTTTTCATGTGAGTTATAGAAAGCTAGAATTATATAAAGTTGATTGATCACTGAAAATAGATAAACTTTTACAGTAACTAACAAAGAATAAACTAAAAATATATTATAAGCCAAGACAATCTTTGTATTTCACAATTTTCTTATACTTCCATAATAATGACGCAGTACTGTCGTGAAATTCAAAACCTAAATCTCCATTTCTATTCGCTTGTTGGAGTGTCGGGCAAATATTTCCCAATTCGGTAACATATTTAGAATGTAATAAAATAATAACATCTGGATTTTCAGTATTTCCTTGATATGCCCCGCCTTGTTTCATAACATACGTTTCTTCCCAGCTTCTCTCTCCTGAATTAAAATTGAATAATCTCAATTCAATTTCTCCATTTTCAGGAAGATCATCGATTATAGAAATACTATTCAAAAATTGCGGGAGATTTTCTTTGGTAACAGAAACCATCACATATTCTTGCGAACTTTTTTCTTTATTCCTGAATAACTCCATAACACTTTTACCAGTCAGACTTTGTGAAGCATACAACAAAACACCGATTATGAGTACGAGTAAAATTATTACAACTGCAGCTTTTCTAATCCTTAAAATTTTCATAATCTCACCAAATCAAATTTTTATATAAATCTTTTGAATTGATTATATCGAGAAAATCAGCTTATTACATAGACATAGTCACAATTACACATTGCACTCGAACACGAATGTAGCGTTCATGTTATTCAAATTAACTGCGTCACCAACAAGGTTAATCTTTTTGGTATTCTTATTGAAGAACAAAAGTGCCTCTTCAGGCTTCGCAGCATTTCTATCTAATCTATAATCTCCTTTTGTTGAGACAACTAACCTATTTTTAGTATTCTCGAGAACATCAGCGATCTTGAAATCATAGGTAAATCTTTTTCTATTTGCTTGCCCGGTCAAAGAACCTTCACCATTTTTCAAATTAATATGAGGTATGTAAAAGCTTAGTTTGTTATTGCCATCTAAATTCAAATTTTCTACAAATAAATTTCCTGCATTTCCTCGAACTGAACAGCTCCTATTTCTGCTGATTCCTCCCCGGATAATAATATTTTCACTTTCTTTTCCAATCGTCTGTTTATTAAGAACAATGAAAAGTGTTGGTTTGTAAACGCCGACAGAATACTCGCTTGTATCTAATGTAATATTATAACTTAAATTCCCTTTTCCAAAACTATAGCCATAGCCCACATCAATAAAAGAAATTTGCTGTATAATGATTCCTTGACAACCGCTTATAATTGTCCCGTTAGTTGAAAAATGACACTGCCTTTTTTCAGGCCCGTCTAATTGAAGAATAAAATGATCGATCTCTAAAAATTCCTCATCTTCTATTTCAGTAGAAGCAATAAAGCTTATCTTCTCACCTTTATTGACATCTTTATCAGAAATCTTTAATCCAAGAATGAATGCTTGTGCAGGGCCAAGAACAAATAAAAACGTGAGAATCATGACTGTAAATACAAGTGAAACTATCACCAACACACTCTTTTTCATAGGTAGTATTAGTCTAAGAAATATATAAAGGATGGTAATTAAGTTTGAGTAGTAAATCCAATTTAGTTGTTACCGAATCGTTAAAACGTTAACATCCTAATTAATTGAGAATGGAAAAATATTTTCTTCAATTTTCCTGTTTTTCGTTAATAGTTTAAACTTTCATATAATAAAAACTAATTTTTATTCTCCATGACATAATTTATTCATGAGTTCACTAATCTCTTCTTGATAATATTCTTGTAATCTATCATGCAAATATTCAAGTACATCACAGGATTTCTCAGTATGTCCTAAAATATGATCTATAAAATGAATATTCAACGGTACAAACTCGGTTATTAAATGTACGACATGAGAGCCTGCTACAAGTATTCTTTGTCGGAGCATCTCTCTCTTGTTATCTTCAATAGCTGTATATTCTGTATAACGTGGATGCGAGTCTTCAAGAATGCGTGCTGATAAGCCAAGGTCTTTCGTGCGTATCGTAATAGGATTTGTTATCACTTTGTCCGGATTTTTCATAAAATCTAAATGGATATTAATTTCAACAGGTCTTTCTCCTTCAATATACGCAGATAAATCGCAGTAATAAGACTGAATCATTATAGCTTCATCTTTTTTATCACAAGGACCAACTATTTTTTTTAATCCTCGTAAAAAATACATTATTTTTTCACAATCTTGTTTAAAAAATGAGGTCTCTGCCAAATCACGCTCAAGAGTAGATAAATTGTATAAAACAGGTTCATCAATAGATCGCTGATCAATCTGTTTAAAAAATGTAGAATAGCCTGACAAAGTA
Source organism: Candidatus Pacearchaeota archaeon (assembly GCA_018303785.1). Classification (GTDB taxonomy): domain Archaea; phylum Nanobdellota; class Nanobdellia; order Pacearchaeales; family GW2011-AR1; genus ARS1285. Next base: position 1,733 of record JAGVXM010000024.1, on the reverse strand, counting down.
ATGCCGCTGAGTTTATTTGTATAACTCATATAATAACAGAGCAGAAGAAACTTATAAATATTACGACGTTAAAAAGATATAATCAATCAGTTCTCAATAATCTCTGAGAAATTTCTGCTATTTCTTGCTCATGAATTTCTAGAAGGTTTTTTGTTGCAATGTGGCACTGATAAACGGCAGAAGAGGCACTATCAATTCTCGCAATTATCTCATCAAGAGATATGTCTCCAAAATATTTATCCACATGTTCAATTCTTACACGCGCAGTAAAATAATAATAATGAGGATGAGCCTCACAAGGACCTTCGCGTATAATAGGGAATTGATTCTGTAAGTCTTTTATTATTTTTTCCCATCCGCGATACACTTGGCTGCCATTAAATTCTTCTACACCTATATAATCTTGAGGAGAGCATACGCGAAAAGGATTTGATATAATGAAATAAGGATAATTTTTCATGAAATAATTTATCAAAAATCGTATTCCTTTATTAAAATAATATTCTACAGAAGTATCTTCTTTGATAACTCTAATGCCGTCATTAAAGCTTTGGTTCCACTGTTCAATATAAAAGGCAACAACATAATCAAGCTCTATAATTCTCTCATTTTTTTTTGTGTAGAGCCATTCCAACGTCTCATGAACTTTTTTTCCTAAAAATGCTTCAATAGAATTTTCATAGTCAGGGGAAAGTTTATCGATATATCTAAACTTATATTTAAGTTGGCATTGTTCAAACAGTGATAAGCGAGAATGTGAATAGATAGTCATATGCTTTCTTATCAAATTTTATTTCATTAAAAACATTTCTATGCTGCTCTTCTCAGGTGCTAGCTGTCAGGACTGCATAACTCGTTGCCAGTAATCAGATTATATAACTACTAAAAAATTACAAAAAGAAACCTTTATAAATTATAATTCTCCATTAAAGAGTATGAAAACAGCAAAATCCAAGATTGTGTATACTCCTCCAATTGAAGGTTCGTGGGATATTCCAGGAGTTTCGTATAGAGGAGAAAAAGGCACATATAGACTTTTTGAAACAATGACTCCTTCTCTCGATCAGGATGAACTTGCCCAACTATACACTACAGAAAAACAAAAAGGAAATCCTCATCCAACCGACATGCCTTTATTATGGGCAATTGCTACCCAAGTATATGAGCTGAGAGATGAAAATGAAGCATTGAGAGATTTTCTAAGAAAAGGCTTGCGAAAATTTTCAAATACCTTGACAAGAATTGTGTATAATACTTCAGGAATGGATTGTGTTATTCATAACTATGGAACTTCAGATGTGTATTGTTGGCAGTGATGGATGGATTAATGAACTAACGGACAGTCATGTTTTGGAAGAAATTTTAGGCACACAAGATACTCAAAAAATAAATAATGTATCTCACTATATTAATGGAACCGCTAGTTATCTTTGGAGATTAAATTCAAGACCAAAACAAAAAGAAGAACGCATTGCCAGGTTCGATGCCGATGACGACTGGCTTGACTTCTACTGCCTCAGGCGTCTTCGTCTCGTGGATCCTGCTTTTCGGGTATTGAGAGTTGATTAGCGAGCTTGCGTGGCTCGCGTGCTGCGTACTTCTGCTGTTAAACAAAGAAAAATTGTAAGTTCTAGCGAAAAAAATTTAAACTAGTTTTTCTTCTTGTTATCGCCCAAAGGTTTTCTTCCTTGAGCAAGAAGAAAGCTGGATGGACTACACGCCAGTTAACTATG
>JAGVXM010000034.1 GCA_018303785.1 Candidatus Pacearchaeota archaeon | reverse complement strand
TCATTATTTCTGAATAATATTGTTTTAATGCCATGTTTTTTTGCAGGTTCTAAATTATAAGATCTATCGTCGATGTAGATTATTTCTGAATTTTTTATTTGCTTATTTTTGTTTTTAATTTTTTTTAATAGTAAATCATATATTTCAAGATTTGGCTTTCTCATTTTAACTTCGTATGAAATAATTATTATATCAAAATTTTTTTCGTCTTTTTTTGGAAAGACTCCCGACTTGGAATAAGGCCATTGATCAGAAAGTATTGCTGTAATTATTTTTTGTTTTTTTGCTTTTTCAGCCAAATTATACAAAAATATATTTTTTTTCATTTTTGATTTGTAACATTGAATAATCGTTTTTTCTAATTTGTTTTTATTTATCCCAAGTCTTTTACTTGCAATTTGAATAAATTCGTTTTTAGAAACTTTTCCAACAATTGACTGCGCATAATAAACATCAATGGCATCAAACCAAGTGTCAAAATCCAAATGTAGTTTCTTTGCAATCAATTCGTGAAAACCCGGGAGCTCCTGATTATCATTTTGTGTTTTTGGAATTTTTAGCACTCCGCCAATATCAAAAATGATCGCTTTAATTTTTCCCTTTTTTTTATTTTTCATTATATTTTTAAATAATTTTCAATAGATTTAATACATTCTTCAACATCTTTTAGCAATTCTTCTGTAATTGCATAATGAACGAGTTCATCATCAATTTTGCCATATTCATGGGCGATAATATTTCTCATTCCATTAGCATCTTTCATCTTATTGGCGAGAGTATTAGAAATTGCTTTTTCATTTTCAAGAATATCAAAGACATTTTTGTCATCTTCAGGTATTTTAAGATCTTTTTCTTTAATAACAAGAAACGCAAGATCAATAACTGATTCTATTATCCTCTCAAAATATCTTTCGCATATTGCTCTTATTTTAAAATCTCTCTTGTATAGTTTATAATCAATTGGAAAAAGAGACTCTAATTCACTGATATAATTTTCAATCTCACTAATTTTATCTTTAATTCTTTTCATAAACTATCTTCCCTTTACTGAGGATTTCTTTTTTTATTTTGTCAAGTAAAAAATTATATACTTGTATATCAACTTTTTCCGACAATTTTCCTGATATTCTGATTCTAAATTGCGTGGCATCTTTAATTGTTATAGTAAAAAATTCAACAGCAATATCTATATCTGAACGAAATGTTAATTTACTTTCCACAAAAGATCCAAATAAAAAAATTTTCTTAATTCTATGAAATAATGCATCTTCTTTTATAATTTCCAATGATTCTTTTATGATCTCTTTATTTATTAATCCTTTTTTTAAATCGAAATTATCAGAAAATTTATTCAGTTGTTGAATAAATTTCAATTTTTTTCTAATATCTCGCGATAATCTATTTTTTTCTGATTGAGATAAGGTAATTCCAAGCAATTGTTTTTCTATAATTTTCAATTCCTTCTTTCCGAATATTTTCCTGCTGTTTTTATTCGCTTTTAAAAATTTTATCAAGTCCATAGAATAACCTCCATTATGGTTATTATAACCTTAATAATGGTTATATTTAAATATTTCTATAATTTTAATTTCCCATGCTGCCAGTCTCTGACTATAGCAATATGCGTTCTATTTTCGTCAGGAATTCCACCCTTCAGCAAATGCCCTTTTTTTTGTGAAATCATGTTAACAATAGTATCTACATCATCGGATTTGATTTCAATCTTATAAAATTCTTCTAATTTATTTTTATTTTCTTTCAAAAATAATTTTATAAGCCCCTGTGCTATTGCAGTCGGGTTTTGTAATTGTTCACTATCTCTTGCGCCAATTAATCCGTATCTTAGTTCATCTTCTTTTCTTAGTGGAATAACTCCAGGCGAGTCAATAAGCTTTATATCTTTTGTTGCTTTAATCCAATGTATACCATGAGTTGTTCCGGGTTTTTTAGAAACTTTTGTTTTACTTTTGTGTGCTAATGCATTAATTATCGAAGATTTTCCTACATTTGGGTAGCCTAAAACGCCGACGACAATTCCACCTTTAGCAATTCTATGTTGAGATTTATCTTCTTTCTCTAATTTTGTTTTTCCATATTGCTTAAATACTTTTTTTATATTATACAAAAGGATTTTCATTGTCCTGTTATTTCTCGAAGAAACGAAAACCACTTCTCCTTTGTAACCTTTGATTTCTTCTCTGAAATCTACCATTTGTTTTTTTAACATTTTTTTAGAAATTAAATCACTTTTATTTATCACAAAAATTACAGGTTTGTCATGTTCCTTAATTAGTTCTTCGACGCGATCATTCCTTGATAAGCTAATTAATCTGGCGTCTAATATTTCTAAAACTAAATCTGCTTCTTTAACTATGCGTTCAATTAAATCCCAATATGGCTCCATTAAGAATGGAGTTATTTTAGGCTTTTATAGTTTGTGAACTACTCTTCTTCAGAATTTTTGTAGCCGCATATATTACATCTGCTAAAATGGCAATGACCTAAAGCTACCTCAATAACAACATCATCAGTTCCGCATTTCGGGCAATAAATTTCCAATGAATGCTCATAATTAATATCGTCGAAAGATAACATATATTACTAAAACAATCGTAATTAAAATAACTAAGTTACTATTATTAAATAAATATTATTTTCTTTTCTTGGATTTTTTCTTATTAAATTTCATCTCGGAAAAAACGTAAATGTATAAGATTTCCAAAATGCCTATAGTATTAATAAGGAGAATAGCGATAAACCAAGCGAGATGATTTTTTCGTGCGGACTTCCATAAAGCTAATCCTTTCCAGGTAATTGCCCAAATCCCTATTATTGCAACAATTATGGCTACAACGATTATCGGGATGCCGAAGTATTCTGCAATAGATTTATTTATTTCAGGCAAAGAAGTTTGCAACAAATCGTGATAACTCATATACCTATTAGAAAAATTATTATTTTAAATGTTTTTGTTTTTAGTGTTTGTATAGCTGCAAGAAAGAAGGAAATATTATTTTCCTGAAGAACCAAAACCTTTTTCTCCCCTGCTGCTTTCAGATAATTCATCAACTTCTAGAAATTCTGCATAATAGTAATCTTGAATTACTGCTTGCGCAATTCTATCTCCTTTATTAATTTTGAAATTATTTTTTGTGTGATTGCAGAGAATAATTTTTATTTCTCCTCGATAATCTGAATCTATGACTCCTGCAAATCTGTGAATGCCTTTGCTGCCAATCCCTGATCGATCCCAAATAAACATAACTTTTCCATCTGGAATTTCTAAAGCTATTCCTGTTGCAATCATTGCATGTTCCCCTGGTTGCAGTTCCTTGTCTTCGCATGAATAGAGATCGAATCCTGCTGCATGTTCATTTCCGTGTTTTGGAATTTGTACTTCACCATATAATTTTTTTATTTTTATTAGAATTTTTTGCATGAAATTTTTAGTTTGCAATAGTATAAATACATTTTTGTATTTTCATATAATTACATGCATATTGTATCGTAAAAAAATTTTTAAAGAAAATAATTTAGAATATACAGCATCTTGTATGATAATATTTATATAGTTCTTTGATTTAAAACACTCATAATACAATACATGGTTCCTTTTCGACGGAAAACTACAATATATTGTATGTCTAAAGTTATCAGTCGCTGATTGCTTTGGAATATAAAAGGAAGGGGTGAAGGTATTCTTTATCTCTTATCATACATGAGATGCATATATTGCAGTCAACAAACTAAGGTTACCGACAAACGCGAATCTCCAGATGGTATCAGGAGACGAAGAGAGTGTTTGAAATGTAAAAAACGATTTACAACATATGAAAAACCTGAAAAAAAGGAAATCATTGTTGTAAAAAAAGATGGCAGACGAGAACAATTTTCAAAAGAAAAATTGAAATCGGGGGTTATCAAGGCATGTGAAAAGCGGCCAATACCAACCAAAGAAATTGATGAAATAATCAATGATATTGAAGAAAAATTGCTAAATAAAGGAAAAGAGGTTAAAACAGATACAATAGGAAAAATGGTGATGCAAAATTTAAAAAAACTTGATAAAATAGCCTACATACGTTTTGCGTCGGTGTATATGGATTTTAAGGATGTTAAAGATTTTAAGGAGGTCATGAGAAAAGTGTAAAATGGCAGAACAAAAAACAGGCGAATTAATTTCAGGGAATGGAGATGGTTATGTACGATTTGATTCTACGCTTTTGCCAATTTTTAAACCGTTAATTGATGCGAATAAAGTAAGGCATTATCAAAATAATAAAGATTTGTTTATTTATGCTGATGATTTACGCAACCGATTCTCTCTGGATTATAAAAAAACATTTGAATTTTCACCAACCGAATTAGAAATATATAATTTTGATAAACGAATTCCATTAGAAGAAGCATATAATCTTATTAGAAAACAAAACGATCCAAAACTTCCAGTAACTAAACTTGAGGATGCGGTAAAAAATGAAAAAATCCGAGTACATAGTTTTGAAGAAGGCCCTTATTTTAATCGTTTAGATTTAGGCAGAGTGTATCACGAAAAGAAAACGAATAAATCTGGATTAACGATTGAGCGTTATTTTACTCAAGAAGGTCAGGATCCGTTCTCCACTGTAGGTGATTATGAAGATAGAGATATTGTAATAAAAGAAAAGAATGGAGGGGTTATTTTTAATCTACACGCTAATTTCCCAAAATCATGGAGCGATAATAGTGCGATTATTGCTGCGAGTAAATATTTTTTTAATCCGGAGGAACATGTATGGAGAGAACAGTTACAAGAAAAACTCGGACGAGGAAATGAGTATTCACCAAGGCATCTTTTTTCACGAGTATCTCAATTTTTTTCAGATTGGGGCGAGAAATTAGGATATTTTAGAACCGAAGATGATAAAAAAATTTTTGAGGATGAGCTAAATTTCTTGCAGATAAATCAAATGGCTGCATTTAATTCTCCGGTTTATTTTAATGCAGGGTTATTTAATTCTTATGGCGTTCCCGGTTCTAAAGGAATGAGGTATATTCGTGATCCCGAAACTGGAAATATTTCCCGAGTAGAAGATGGTTGTTATACTCGACCTCAATTGCATGCTTGTTTTATTATTGGCCCAGGAGACGATCTTGAAAGTTTGCTCAACCAAGTTCCCATAGAAGGAGCAATATTTTCAGATGGCTCTGGAGTAGGACATGATCTAAGTTATATACGAGAAAAAAAAGCTTCAATCTCAAGCGGTGGAAAAGCATCAGGTCCGATGTCTTACTTCATTTTATTTGATACCACGGGAGGCATTATAGAATCTGGTGGAAAAACTCGTAGAGCTGCTCGTATGACGACGATGAAACAATATCATCCAGATATCATGGAATTTATTCAGGCAAAACCGCATGAGGATCATAAAGCACTTTTATTAATGCAAAAAGGAATTCAAGATGGGTTTGAAGGAGATGCTTATAAAACGGTTAAGTTCCAGAATACTAATTTGTCCGTTAGATTAGATGAATATTTTTTTAGTCAATTAAAAAGCGGCGGGGATATAGAACTTCGATCAGTTAAAAATGGTCATGTCATCGAAAAAGTCAATGCAGATTACATGTTAAAAAGCATTGCATTTGGCAGTTGGAGAATTGGAGATCCTGCTGTTCAATACGAATCAAAAATACAGGAGATGCATACGTGCGCAAATTCCGGAGCAATAAACTCTAGTAATCCATGTTCAGAATATATGTTTTTAGATGACACTTCGTGTAATCTTAATTCAGTAAATTTGCTTAGATTATCTGATAAAAAAGGTAATTTTAAAGTTGAGGCGTATAAAAAAGCAAATAGAATTATGATGATAGCTGCGGATATTGCAAATGATGCGGGTTCTTATCCACATCCACGGATTGCACAATTAAGTCCTGAGTTTAGAACCACCGGCGTTGGTTACGCAAATATTGGTGCGCTATTAATGAGGAAGGGAATTCCTTACGATTCTCCTGAAGGACGCGCATATGCTGCTGCAATTACATCAGTAATGCAAGGAGAGACGTTAAAGACCTCAGCGGAGATGGCAAGTGCATTGGGAACTTTTGTTCATTACGAGTTTAATAAAAACCCCATGGCGAAAGTTGTGCAAAAGCATCGAGATGCTGTTGAGGATATTGGTAAAAGAGAAGATTTATACGGTAAAAACTTTGATTTCAAAAAAGTTATAGGTTTAGAAGAATTAATTGAAACAGGAAGAAATAATTTATCTGAAGCTGTTGAGCTTGGGAATAAAAATGGATTTAGAAATGCTCAGACCACAGTATTAGCTCCAACAGGAACAATTGGAAGATTAATGGATTGTGATGCAACGGGAGTAGAACCATGCACTGGATTAATCATTTACAAAATACTTGCAGGAGGAGGCTCACTAAAAGAGGTAGTGCAAGAAATTCCAAATGCATTAGAAAATTTAGGTTATAATCACAAACAAATACACGAAATAATGGAACACGTTGATAGGACAAATGGTTTAATTGAAGGAGCTCCACATTTAGATCAGGATCATTACGCAATTTTTGACACAGCTTTTAGTCCAGATAATGAAGGTAGAACAATTAATTTTGGGGGACACGTGAAAATGTTGGGAGCAACTCAGCCATTTATATCTGGGGCAATTTCTAAAACAAATAATTTACCGCACAATGCAACTGTAAAAGAAATTTATGATGGTTATATTTTGGGACATAAATTAGGAATTAAAGCAATATCAGTTTTCAGATATGATAGTAAACCAGTTATGCCATTATCTTTTGGAAATAATAAAAGTTCCATAGATTTAAAACGAGGTGAAAAAAAAGATCTTCCGTATAGGCGCCATGTTTTTGAAACTGAAGTTGATATTGCGGGAACACCAATTCATATGCTTGTAAGTGAATATGAGGATGGAACTCCGGGGCAAATAGCTTTTTTAGCATATAAGGAAGGGTCCACAATTGGAGCCACATTAAAAGTTGCTGGAGTTTCAGCGTCTAAAGCACTCAAGAGAGGCGTGCAGTTAGAAAGCGTTATTGATGGATGGATGGGGCAAGAATTTGAACCTAAAGGATTAGTTCGAGGACACCCGCATATAAAACAAGTTAATTCTCCATTGGATTTTGCAGCTAAAGTTTTAGCTTTAGAATATTTAGGCGATAAAACTGTTGCAGTTGAACCTGAGAAAGTTGACACCAAAACATTATGGGGTTATTTAAATGGCGCATTCAAAGCAGCAAAAAGAAAAAAGGTTGATGCATGGAGTTTTGATCATGTTATCAAAGATCCAGAATTAGGAGGATTTGTCAGAGCCTCGCAAGAAGATTTAGATATTATCAATTCAGGAATTGTAAAAAAGAATAATGCTCGTGGAGTACCTTGCCCGAAATGCGGTAAGTTAATGAAGCAAAAGAAAGGTTATGAATGTACGAATTGTTATGAAAGCATTGGCAGTTGTGGTGGATAATTACTCTAAAACTTTTATTATTGCATCAAATTTCTTTATTCTTTAAGTGAAGTGAAGATTTCTTAAACGAAAATATTTATTAACCCTCATTCTGTAGGTTTTTTAATGAATACAGCAAGAGGCGAGAAGAGTAGCATATGGGAACCAAGAACGAGATTGCGGTTGAAATTACCGAACAAGAATTTAAAGATATAATCAATAATTCTCACAAATTAGTTATTGCTGATTTTTTTGCTGAATGGTGTATGCCTTGTGTTATGCAAACGCCAATTATCGAAGAATTAGCTGAAAAATTTGATGTGGTAAAATTTGTACAAATGAATGTCGATGATAATCAAAAATTATCTGCAAAACATAGTGTTTCAAGTATTCCTTGTTTAATATTTTTTAAAGAAGGAAAAGAAGTTGATCGCGTCATCGGTTTACGTAATGCTGAATTTTTAGAAGAAAGGATTAATGAGCATTTGAAATAATATACTGCTGTGAGATAATATTTAAAAAGTAATTAATTTTTTAGAACTGATGAAAAAAGGGAAATTTATTGTGATTGAGGGGACTGATGGATCTGGAAAAAATACTCAGAAAGAATTATTAGTTAAAAGATTTAAGAAATGGGGTTTTCCTGTTGAAGGAATTTCATTTCCTCGCTATGGAACTCCAACTGGGGATATTATCGGCGATATTTATTTGGGAAAAACCAATAGAACTTCTTTAGGGAATTGGTTTGGCGATGCTGATAAAGTAAACCCTCAGATTGCTTCGTTATATTTTGCGGCTGATCGAGTTGCACATCGAGAAAAAATGCTTAATCTGTTAGATGATGGAGTTAACATTATTAGTGATCGCTATGTTGAATCGAATATGGGGCATCAAGGAGGAAAAATTAAAAATTACGAAGAACGAAGAAACTTTATAGATTTTTTAGTAGATCTTGAGTATAATCTTTTAGAATTACCAAAACCGGATTCAGTTGTTTTTTTGTATTTGCCTTATCAAATAGCCTTGAAAGCGGTCACAAATCGAGGGAACAGTATCGATGGTCATGAAAATGAAAGCCATATGAAAAATGCTGAACAAAGTTATTTAGAATTAAGTGATAGATTTAATTGGGAAAAAATTATTTGCTGTTTTGGAATGCAGATTAGATCAAAGAAAGAAATACACGATGAAGTATGGAATTCTATAAAAGATATTTTATAAAAATTCTAATTTGAATTGAGCTATTGTTGCGGGTAATTGTGCCTGTCTGTTTGATTCTCTTAATGCATAAGTTGCTCGTTGATACGGAGTTAAGTTCAAGTTATTAAGAAATGTATAAGGAATAAATCCGTTACTCGTTAATTCTTGATAAGGCAGAACACTCCGATGCTCTTTATTTGTTATCGGTCCATTTAAGATGTGATGTGGAAAATCGTCTATAGGATTAGTAATCATTATTATATTTTCTTTATTTTCAAAGAAAGCAAATTCATCTACTGAATTTGCTGTTAGAAGTTCTAAATATCCAATGTCAATTTTTTTAATGTTTTGAAAATTTATTTTTAATTCTTCAGCTGCTTTTATTGCCTTCTCTTTATCTTCAAAAAAAGAAAGTTCATTAGTCCTTAGATTTTCATAAGATCTTTCTTTAATTTTTAAATTTTTATTTGGCCAAACATTGGGCGGTTTTTTGTATACAAAAATTCAGGAATAAAAACATATCCTTTAAGTTCTTCCATAATGTTTCCTATAATATTTATTAGATAAACATTATCGTTGGCTATTACCAATTAATTTTATAAACCCACTTTTTCTCATGTTCTTAGTATAATACGGCTAGATGTATAATAGGTAGCCTTATTGACGGCTCCGTAATACGGTCCCTTTAATTAGAGGGAATATATTACTGTGCCAAATTCAAGGCTCCGTAGCTCAGCTGGTAGAGCACCGGCCTTTTAAGCCGGGTGTCGCGGGTTCGAATCCCGTCGGAGCCATATCGAATTCATAGAGATTAGAACGCACACGTATAGAAAAGCACCGCTGAGTCCTCGCGCTTACAAGCGACGGGAATTCTGTCGGAGCTATAATTTTTTGAACCAGAGATTAGATTATTAAGGGTAATCAAATATGATCCAAATAAATATTAATTTTTAGTTTATTTATCGTCGATAAAATGTTTATCTCAATTTAATAATTTAAGTGACCGAAAACCATTTAAATGAAAAATGCTATTCAATATAAGTTAAAAGATATTACTTTTAACAGGAGCGATTTTTCATGAATACAAAAAACAAGAGAGATCTAAGGAGACTACAGAATTCAACTTTTTTGGTAGTAACATTAGGAATTATCTTTGACCCCAAGACGAGAAAAATTCTTATTGGAAAAAGAAGGAAAGATCCATATATAAAAAAGTTATCGTGGAGTTTTCCGGGAGGAGCACCCGGATATAATGCTGATTTAGAAAGAAGTTTGGAGAAAATTATATTCCAAAAAACTGGATTAAAGGTAAAAAATCTTGGATGTGTCTTTGCACGAATATTCAAGGAAAATAAAAAAGTTCTTCTGATGTATTATCTATGTGAAACTATAAGTAGATCAATCAAACCTAAAGGAGATCTTGAAGAATTGAAATGGGTTTCTCCTGAAGGAATTGAGAAACATTTTACAACTTCATTAGATTCCAGATTAAAAGAATATCTTATGAACTTGAAATAAAAAGTTAATTATTTCTTTTTTATTATCACATATAATAAAAACATTAGAGACATAAGAATAAATATTAAAGTCAGCGAAGTAAAACTTTTCGTCAATCCCTCGCTCATTGTGAAGCCGGTTATCCTTGGCAATTGCAATAACAAACCAATGCCAAATAAACCTAACGCAATAAGCTCAACTTTATTTTCTAGTCCTACAGTTTTTTTCTTTTCAAAATTTCCAGAAGTGGCATTAAATTCATTATTTTCAGTAGGCACAAATTTATAGGAAAGTGCATATTTATGAGAAAACGCTTCAAGGTCTTCCTTTTTTTGTACATATGAGTGTATATCACCTTCTACATCAGTAAAGCGAGAATAGGGTTTATTGTATAATTCATCTAAATCTTGATGAAATTTAAATGCAGTTTGCTGATTTTTTAATAGTGAATGAAAATTCTCTAATCGATGTAAGTCTGCATCATTGAGATTTATTCCTCTTTGTACATTCTTTATTAATCTATTATAAAGATTATATTCACTTCCATCTAATTGATCAGACATTTCTTTTCGTAATAGATTAATTTTTTGTTCTCTGTAATCAAATGCCTTCTTAAAATTTTTTCTAGCATCTTTAATCCTTGCATCAGTCTTTTTACCTTTTTTAATAACGGTATATCCTTCAATTTCCCCATCAGAAGTTGTTTGAACAACTACCATTATTTTATGATTATGTTTTAAAAATGCTCGTAAATCCTCACTCCCTGGAATGCCAAGACTTACATCATCTCTCCTCGCTCGAGGATGTGTATGAATATTATAAACATTATTGTTTCCCTTGAATTCTGACATAATAGCATAATCGGCATCAACGTGGTTATAACCTCTACCAGATTCTGTAGTGGCGGCTACAGGTTTTTCTCGAGGAAGTTTCCACCACATTTGTTCTTTTTCAGGGTTACCAATCCCCTTCTCAAGCTCTTTTGTAACAGAATATTTTTCTTTTCCCTCTTTTTTTGACATACTCAAAATAAACTTTTATTTTATTTAAAATCTTCCATAGATGATTTTACACATAACTACCTTAAATATCATGGTAAATATATAACTATCGACTTTCCATTAGGATCTTAATAAATTGATAAGGAAAAATAAAAATGTTTGACGCAAGATATTTGAATAAACGAGACGCATATGGAAGAGATTTAGAGGCTCACTGGGCGGAGGAGTTTAAGAGAGAAGAAGAGAGGAAAAGAAATCGTAAAGACCATGCTATGGGTGCCTTAGTGCTAGTAGCTGTTATGGCTTTACCCTGCTCTCCCTTTATCTATGCAACATGCAAAATATTACAAAGTTATGTGAATGAAGTTAAATCTCGTTATGAAAATACAAGCAAATTAGAGATTAAATTAGACAATTTTAATAAAAATGACACTAAAAAATAAAGTAGAAATCCTTGTAGGCCAAAGAAATAACGAGAGTATTTCTGGTATCCTTATCAAAAATACTACCGGACTAATAATTGAAGGGCATACTATTATAACAAACAGGTTCTCTAGTACAGCAACACTAGAAACTGTTGCCAAGGATTATGCTCAAAGAATGATCTCTCAAGGTTATTCAGATTATTCTTTAGTTAATGGGGAAAGAATCAGATTTAGCAATTATGAAAGGATAAAATCAAAACGTATGCCTGTAAATTACGTAGAGATATTTCAAAAAGAACTTGATAAAGTATTACAAAAAAATTATATGAGGAAATAAGAAATGGGAAAGAAAAAACTAAAAATACTTGTCGGAGACGATCAGATAGGAGTAATAGGAGATAATTGTAATCTTACTTTTTTGGATAACTACGGACATCTTGCCGATTATGATTTTGCCGCAACTCCTGAAGAATGCATCAAAATGGCTTATAATGGAAATTACGATACATTAATCACAGATTTATGTATGATAGAACCTCAGGAGGTAGACAGGGATTTGAGGTTCTTGAGCAAATTGGAGATTGCATTCCTATAAGAATTCTTAATACAAGTGAAGATTATAAAATTAGAGAAGAAGGATACAGACATGGAGCTACACATTGTATTTCAAAAGGAATTCCTCCGGAAGATTTAGAGATAATGTTAAAGGAAGGTTTACATGACAGATAAATATAATTTTTTAGATTATGCAGAATTGAATTCGGAACAAAAAGGTTTAATAAAAAACTTAGCAAGAGCTCTAGACGCGTATCCTATAAAATGCATTTATGAAGATTGGGATACAATTCTATTAACCGCATGGGAAAATAATACTCCGAGAGGATATATTGAATATACAACAAGTAATAATGGACCAGGAATCGTATTAGATACAATTGGTTGTTTACCTAACAATTATTTTTTGAGAACTTATGACAAAACAATGGCAGAAGAAATTTTTGACCTCATGCTTTTTCATAATCTTAAAAGAGAGTATGTTCGTGTTGAAGAGGTAACAAACACTGGAAATTCAGATAAAAAATAGAATTGCTCCTATTTTTTAAAAATAAAAACCTTTTTATAATTCTTTCTTCTCTCTACTATATGTGGAACCTGAAATTTAAGGTTAAAAATACTGATATTGTCTATACGCCTCTGACAGAAAAATACAAAATAATCGATTACATGTATCCGGTAGATCGATTCAAAAAAGATAATAAAATTTTCATGCTGAGCATTCATGTTCTCGATGGTGAAGAGAAAGAAATAAAAAAGTTTACGCAGGCGTTTAAAAAAAATAAGAAAGTAAAAGAATTTGAAAAAAATGAAAATAGAATTGTTGCTTTAATTGCAGAGGAAGAGAAATTTTATGACCTGCTTTATAATCCTGAGCTGTATCTTCCTTCACCGGTGCTGATAAAAGACGGCTATGAACTATGGAATATTGCGGCATGGAAAAGGGAAATTCTCCAGGAGCTTATTTCTGAAATAGAAAAATGGGATAAAAAGCTCTATGATTTTGAACTGCTGCAATTAAAAAAAGGAACCTTAAAGGAAATTTATTTCCCAAAAATTCTTCCTATACTTCCTCCCAAACAAAAGCAGGCGTTTCAATTTGCAATTACTCATCATTATTATACATTTCATCGAAAAGCAAATTTAGGCCATCTTGCAAAAATAGCGAATGTTTCCACGCAAACATTCCAGGAAAATCTGCGAAAAGCAGAGGCAAAATTGCTTCCATTTTTTGCTGAAGACATTTTGTAACAAAATGCTTATATAATCTGTTTTATTCATACATTCATGGAGCAAGAAATTAAGATAAATGCAAAAGAAATAATGGAAAAGTTATCCAAATTACAGGAAGATATAGAATATATTAAGAAGAATATGAAAACAGATGAGATAAGTTTAGATGAAGAAATGAAACTGTGGGAACAAGCAAGTGAAGAAGATATAGCAGAATTTAACAGAAAGCATAATTTATGATTAATAAAGGAGAAGTATGGATTGTTGATTTTTTATCAAAGAAGGGTAAAGAGCAGGAAGGAAAAAGGCCCGCGATTATTATTGCAGACACTTTTACGAGCCTTGTATTAGTTATACCATTGACCTCAAATATAGAAGCATTAGAAAAATTACCTCATACCTATTTGCTTGCTAAATCATCTATAAATAATCTCACTCATAATTCTGTGGCGCTTATTTTTCAATTACGGGCTGTTGATAAAAAAAGATTAATCTCTAAGATCGGAAATCTTGAAGTGGATTATCTAATTTCTTCCTTGAGTAAATACCTTACATATCAGGTATAAATTCTAAATAGACTTTTTTCTTAGATAAATCAAGTAAATTGAAAATATATGAAACATGACAGAAAATAAAACACAATATTCAGGTAGCAGTTGTCTAACAGGTATAGTAGACATACTACTATTTTCCATTATAGTTAGTTGGGCTCTTCCAACTTTTACATCATCATCGCATATTCCCCACCAAAAAAATATTCAAAGAGGATATGCTCGCCCCAACGATCTGAAAATAAAAATTGAAGATAAAGATAATTTAAACATCGGCGGGAAATATGAAACCTATGTCGAATATAGCGGAATGAGATATGCGCTTAAAGAAAATGATCGAGGGTTATATTTAGAAAATCTCGTGGAGAAAGAAGAGAAATAACATGACAGAAAATAACTATATTCTTCCTAAGAGCAGAGAGGAATTAGCAGGATTAGCTGGAAGAATAGTGCGATTACGGTGGTGTAGTTCTTTCTATGAAAAAATTTATTTTTGTTTAACTGATGATGAGCATGAATTTTTAGAACAATGGGCATCTTTTGATGAATCCACTCACCTTCGCTATAAAGAAATAGCAATAGACGCGTGGATTATTTATGATGAACAAATAGGGTTTAGTGATGAAGGTATAACAACACCTGCATTTTGTGTGAGAAAGTACCGACCACATGACGAAGGATATGAAACAAGAATGCAAGCATTATTACAAAACAAATTAATATGACACAACAAAGATTATATCAGTATAGAATCCAAGAAATGAATGAAGAAGGATTATCTATAGATGAAAGTAGGATAAATCAGTTTATTGATTATTGTATCAGTACTACTGATGCAGATCCCTCTGAAGTTGAAGATGGACTTGATTATCTTTCTCTTTTTATGGATATGAGAAGTGTTCTTTGCATTTTGGATAAAGAAGGCAACGAAATAGCTCTTGCAGCGCTTACTTATTTTGCAACAAAACGTACCTGTTATGCAGGCAGTATCGATGAACATTGTACATCAGATGATGGTTTAGAGGCAATGAAAAAATTCAAGTTTTTAAGAGAATACGCGGACTGTGCTTCAGAAATTCTCGCACATAATAAGTATGCACGAAATGCTCTGGAATTAAAAGCAATGAGGGGGGATAGAAAAGCGATGAAAGAATTCCCAGAATATAAATTAAGAGCAGGTCACCCTGTCTTCGGAAGATAATATGACACAAGAAGAAAATAAGAAGAAAGGATGCGCATCTTTTATTACAGGTTCTTTATATAATTCCGTATTAATGATGGGAGGATATTGGATAAGCTATTATGTAAATAACTATCATCTACCTAAAGTAGCTGAAGTAAAAATAGTTGAAGAAGATAATAAAAAAGTAATGCGTGTTGAAAAAATAGTTGGAAGAAACGAATATCTTTTAGAAGATTCACCAGGTCATTGGATTTCTTTTGATAAGTATAAACAATATCAGAAAGGCAAGAAGGCAGAAGAATCAAAAACATATGAATCTGAGTTAGAAGAAAAACTGAATGAATTAAAATTAATGGCGGAGGGAGAGAAATGATAAAAGAAACATCCACAGAAGAATTTGAAGAAAGACGAAAACACTCTCCACTGAAAGATATTGTTTATATAATAAGGAATAATTTAGAAAACGGAAGACATTTTTTGATAAAAAAGAAAAAAACTATGTATAGAATTCCTAGCTTACATGTACCACAATCACCCCCTTCAGGATTTTGTGAGATCGGCACGTTGCATTCATTTCAAAAAACATTTTTTGGTACAAAAATAAGGCCTTCATTCATCCAAGAAAATGAAAAAAAGTATAATCTTGCGGCAGCAGTAAAATATTATTTTGATTCTCGTGTTGAAGATCGGGATAATATAATCGTAGGAATAGGAAGATATCCCCCGGGAAAAAATCTAATAAATGTAGTACAGGAAAAATTAATAACAGATACCTTTTGGCCATGGGCTGATGCTGAAATTTGTATTAAGAGAAAAAATCCACAAGAAAATTATAGGGCATATATGATTGTAAATGGAGTTTTTGAGAAATCATTAGTTGCACATGCATTACGAGGATTTGCACAGGAATTGTATCACCCAATTCTTCATTCCTTAAACCAAGAAAAAGGAATTGTTATACATAGATGTTCAACCTATGATGCCCTGCCAATTTTATATTCAGCTGAAAGGAGATTTCCACAGGCACTGTATCATTTTTGTTAACAAAGGGGAGACAGGTTTTGTTGATAGAATCAGAAAACCAATAACTTCTTAAAAAATAGTTTTCTTTCTCATTATATGGATGATCAGCTAGAGCCAGAAGATTTTTATTTTAATGAACAAGGACTCATGGTCTTTACTGAAAAATATCTTCTCAAGAGAGGATATTGTTGCGAATCTCGTTGCAGACATTGTCCCTACGGATTTTCTGAAAACGTACATAAAAATAATGTGGAGGAGAAAAATGAAAAAGAAACAAACTAATAAATCCATGATCAATAAAGAAGATAAAATTTTTTATCCTCGAGATAGAAAGGAATGGCGACAATGGTTAATGGATAATCATGTAAATGAGAATAAGATATCTATGATTCGATATAAGAAACATACTGGCCAACCCTCAGTGACTCATCGCGATGCAATGGAAGAAGCGATTTGTTTTGGATGGATTGACACAACTATCAAAAGACTTGATGATAAGAAATATATTATTCGTTTTGTGAAGCGCACGAAAAAAAGTCGATGGAGTAATAATACTTTGTCGTATGCAAAAAAATTAATTGAAGAAAAAAAGATGACGCCTCATGGATTGCAATTTTATGAAGAAGGATTAAAAAAGCCAGTTATAGATTTTCCAGTTAAGAATCCTCTAATGCCTGATGATTTGAAAGTTGCATTGCTGAAGAACAACTGCTTTGATAATTTTGAAAAACTTGCTCCCTCACATAAGCGAACGTATATTGTATGGATTGAACGCGCGAAACTGCCGGAGACGCGACAGCGAAGAATTGCGGAGACCGTAAAACGAGTTAAGCAGAATAAAAAATTTATGGATTAGACCGCCTTTTGCTTCTCGCATGACGCCTTTGCGGGATCAGAAAATTGAGTTTTCTGATTCTTCGGTTCTTACGAACCTCAGAGAAACGAACCCGGAAATTAGTTGAGTCTCGTCCGATTAGCCGAAAAAAAAGATTGCAAAGCAATCTTTTGACGCCTTTGCGGGGAATCGAACCCCGGAGCCCAGAGGGCCACGATTTCCAATCGTGTGCACTACCACTATGCGACAAAGGCATATCTAAAGAATTTTTAAATAGTATATGAACCTTGCTATTTCTATGAAAAAAAGGAAAAGTGTTGATGTAATTAAGGAAAAAACATCTCTCCTTCCTCATTTGGAAAAAGCTTTTGTGAAATTTCCGGGTCAAGAAACTACTGAAGTAACCTTATCTTCTCAAGATGGAGGAGTTTCTTCTGATAAAGAACTTATTGAAGAGTTAAAGAATAAATATGGTTCCAAATACTCACATATTCATACACACCCCACTCCGAATAAGTGGTTTAATGCGCCTTCATATCCCTTGCCTTCAGTTGAAGATTTAAAACATTTTTTAATTAATCTAGACGCCACATCCATGGTTATTGCTCAACAAGATAGCACTTCAGGAGAAATCGCAGGATATTATGTACTAAGAAAAACAAAAAAAAGCAAAAAATTTTTAGAAGAAAATAAAGATAGAATTAATCAGCTTGTTGAAGCAGCTATATCTGAAACTCACACTGAATTAACGAATGAGACAACCAGAAAATTAATCGGCAAAAAGATAATGAAACGTAGTCTTGAATCTTTAAATAAGTTTTATAATTCCTTTTATCTAAAGGAAAGATATTTACCAGCACAAGGTTATCAATTAAGTGATGACAAAACTCATTTTACTCCAAAAGAAGGGGGCCTTGAGCAAATCGCTTATCTTTTTTTACCAATTGGAATCGTTTCTATAATTAGTAGTCTATTCTTTGTATCTTCATCTTTTACAGGCTATAGTATTTTCAGTTTTTCATCACGCACTATTAGTATTTTAGGGGTATTATTTTTTATTATGGGAACTTTATTACTCTATTTTTCTTTTAAGAAAAAATAAAACTTTTTAAACTCTATCTCTATAGCTTTTTTATGAATTATTTTGATTATTCGCAAGCTATACGAAACAAGATTGCAGCTTCTCCACAGATATTGGAAAAAACTCGGGAGGCATTTGAAGATAGATTTGAACCTTTTACTGCAGGAGGAACGGTGAATCTTTATTTTTTAGGAAGATTAGAATCAGGATTGTATGTTGCTTTAAGAACGTGGAGAAAGGAAATGCTAGAAGGGAAGCTTCCTTTTGAGAAACGAAAAAAGAACTTGGAAATATATTGTAGAAATGCAGAAGATTTATCAGATAAAGGAGAAAACGTTCCTTGTTTTTGTGTTGGTGTAATTTATAAAAATAGTGTCGGTATTTTTACCGAAGATTTAACGGCTGGGGAAACAAAAGTAGTTACTCATTACCCGGATAATGACTATGGATTTGTTAATGATAAAAAAATCTGGATTGATATTGATTATTTATTTAACAGTAAACATTTGGGTGCTCCTCTTTCTTACTTCGCAGAGAATCATATAATCCAGTTATAAAGCATATACTCTAAAATACACATTTAAAAAACATATCTTTTTTAAAGATATTCTGTTATTGAAAAATATAAAATGGGGTTATTTTCATTATTTAACAAGAGTGATGTTGCTTTCATTCCTGACTGCACTTTATATGTCAAATATAATTCTAATTTTGTAACATATCAAAAAATTTTATCTACTTTAGGTATAACTCATCGAGTTTTTGAACAGAATGTATGCTCAGGTATAGAATTTTATGAGTCGGGCTATGATACTGAGGCACGAAAAATCGCACGTGAAAATTTAGAATTATTTCAAAAAGAACAGATAAAAAAAATCATAACTTTTTCGCCTCCCGCGATGAAAATGTTTTCTCACTATTATTCACCGCTTATACCTGAATGGAACATCGAAGTGAAAAATGTTTGGGCCATGATTGCGGAAATACTTGAAAATAAAAAATATCTGATGGAAAATAAAGTTAGTGAAGTTATAACATTTCACGATTCTTGTTATTTAGGTCGTCAATGCCGGATATTTGATGAGCCACGGAAAATTTTAAATTTAATTGGATATACGATTAAAGAAATGGATAATTCTAGAGAACAAAGTTTTTGTTGTGGTAGTTGCGGCGGATTACCTAGAGTTGATCCAGCACTAGCAGATAAATTAGCAAGAGAAAGAATTCTTCAGGCAAAAAGAATTGGGGTTAAGAAAATTATTGTTAGTTGTTTTGATAATTATGATTTGCTCTCAAAAAATATAGGAAATACGGGTGTAGAAATTATGGAACTTTCTCAGGTTCTTGCACAAGCATTAGGTATACAGGTTAGTAAAAATGAAGCCCAGGAAGATTTTTCTAGAATAGAACAAAATTCATTAAACGAGGCAAAGAAAATTATCGAACCACAGGCAGACTTACAATGAAAAATACAAAATTGGTACAATCAGTTTATTCAAGAGATGCATCGCGCATAGTAGGTAATGTATCGCGCGTCTATAATCCCACATCAATTGAAGAAATTCAACGAATAATTAATGAAAATACTGAAGATATAATTCCTCGAGGATCTGGTTCAAATTTAGTTGGAGGTTGCGTACCTAATAATTCTGTCGTTGTAGATATGAGGAAATTAAATCGAGTCATTAATTTTGATGCGAATAGAAAAACGGCAATTGTTGAGTCAGGCATTACGATTAAAGAATTAAATGAAAAATTAAAGCAAGCGTATTTTGAATTTCCTATTGAATTCAACGAATTATCTACTATTGGAGGTATGGCTGCGATGAATACTTTTGGTGAGAAAAGTTTACGTTATGGAGCTTTTAAAGATTGCATCGATGAACTAGAATTTGTTAATGGAAAGGCAGAGATAATAAAATTGGGGCGCGCGGATTTAGCAGAAGTATGCGGCATGGAAGGTACAACAGGAATTATTACGAAGATAAAATTGCGATTAATGAAAATTCCGGATCGTTCTGTTTCGATTTTGCAATCAGATTCTATTGATGAAATTTTATCTGTCTGCAGAAAATTAAAAAATGAAGCCGAGGTTGTTACAATAAAATTTTATTCAAAAAAGGCCTCTTTAATTTTAGGTCTTCCTGAAAAATATAATGTATTTATTTTTTTTGATTCATCTCGTGGAAAAATAAACGGAGAAGATTATAATAATTTAATAAAAAAAATTAAGATGGAATATTATTTTTTATACAATTATGGCTATTATGATAGTGATGATGCCAGGTTTTATTATGATAAACTGAAGGATTTCATTTTACATTTAGAAGGTATTTCGTGTCCTTTTATAGGCGATTTGGGTGCAGCGATAATAAACCCATTTTTCAAACCAAACGAGATTTCACAGAAAATGAGTGTTATGGAATTTATGAAAAAAACCGGGGCAAAAAAAGGGAGATATGGTATTGGCATTAAAAGAAAATATTTAGTCGATCCTTTAGATAAAAAAATTTACAATCGCATTAAAAAAAGACACGATCCGCAGGAAAAATTTAACAAAGGAAAACTTATTGATTTTGATCTTAGTTTCGAAAGAAAAATTGAGGAGCTTCCAATTGAAAAAATAAAGAGTCCTGAAACTCAAAAAATTGAAGAAAAATCAGTTAATGAGAATAAAATTATTTCACCGCCTGATAATAAATTAACAAATGACCTAACTTTGGAAAAAATTGAAAAGCCAATTCCAAGGAATATGGATTTGATAAAAAATATTATGACGAATAGTATCCCTGAAAATGGCAAAACGATTGTTAAAGATAATTTGGAGAGACAGCCTAATAATAATAATAAAGAAAAAGATTTGATTAAGAGCATTATGTTCAATAAATTAAAAGATAAGAAAGAAGGAAGCAATGGTAACAAGTAATCTTACGACGATGGAACATTCACTAGATTCTAAAGATGTGATTAAAATTTTTATTGGAAATTCCAGGAGAGAACGATGACAAAAATTGAAGAACATAATACCAAGCTGGAAATAAAAGAGATTGTTAGTAAATGCGTTCAATGTGGCAGATGTAATAATTTTTGCCCTGTGTTGCAAGAGATACGAGAAGAGGAAAATTCACCGCGCGGAATGGCTGTGATGATGGACAATGGGTTTTTTGAAAAAATGGTTTTCAAATGTACTCTTTGTAATGCTTGTGAAGAAAATTGTCCGATTGAATTGAAATTAAATGAGGCATTTATGAAAGCACGAAAATTGTTGGTTATGCAAAAAAAAGAAATGGCAGGAAATAAAGAGATGATAACAAATTATAAAAA
>JAGVXM010000033.1 GCA_018303785.1 Candidatus Pacearchaeota archaeon | reverse complement strand
GGGAATTTTCTCTTATTTAGAATTCACATTGATGTTAATAACAGCCATCTTATTTGGAGTAAACATGATGTTTGTTTCATTTACTTTCTCACAAGTTAAAAACTATGCGAAACAAAAAAGGATAGGAATATTCTCGGCATTTGTAGGTTTGCTTGTCGCAGGATGCCCGGCGTGTTCCCTAGCCCTGATCTCGCTTTCATTACCATATATTGGAGCATTAATCACTCTTCCAGTATTTCCGTTGCATGGTTTAGAAATTCAATTAACCGGCATCTTATTAATGTCCATAAGTTTATTTTTTGTTTCTAAAGATTTATCCTGCTAGTAGTATTTATTATACCGTCGATGTTTAAAGGGGATTATTTAATTTTACCATATGAAATTCACTATTCTTATAGATTACTCAAGCATTAATGTATTTCTCCCATGTAGTGCAGGTAAAAAAATCTAATAAAACAATCTCCGCAGATATTGATAATAGAGTAAAACTTGTTAGTTCCTCAAAAAAATATGATATTTTATTCTGCATTGTAACCAACTTACTATAACTAATTTTATAATAGTGGATTATATCTAATATAATGAAAAAAGAGATTTTGATTATTGCATTACTATTATTCCCCTCAAATATTCAAGCACTCGAAAATCAAACACTTATAGATGATGACGCAATAATGGAAAATCCAAATGCTCCTGTTACGATGGTTGAATTTGGGGGTTTTGAGAATGAGTTTAGCAGATCATTTTGGAAAGACGCTTTTCCAACTATCGAATCAGAATACATGAGTACAGGAAAAGTAAGATTTGTTTTTAGAGATTATCCAACTTCTGATCCAGATATTGCAGCTTCAATTGCAGCAGAATGCGTTCGTCAACAATATGGAGATGCTGCATACATTATTATTTGGGATGGCTTTTTTAGCACAACTGATCCATTAACTGAAGAGCTCATAAATCAAACACTCGATAATTTAGGATATGATATTCGCAATTGTGATATAGAAAAAGTAACTGATGAAATTATTTTAGATGTAGTAGATGGTGATAGATTAGAACTGAATTCGATTCCTTCTTTTTTTATTAATGATTATTTTTTCGAAGGTACACAAGAGTTATCAGTATTCCAAGAAGCTATTGAAAAAGCCCTGAATGAAACGGTGAAATGCTGGGCTGATAATGAATGCAATGATAACAATTCTTATACATTTGATACCTGTTTTAATCCAGGACTAGCAAATGCAACGTGTAATTATCAGCCCATTCGATGTTTAAAAAATAGTAATTGCGGGAATAATTCTCTTGTTAAATTCTGTTCAAATGAAAATATTTGTAATAAGACAACAACATACACTTGTACAAATGCGGGAACTCCTCAATCTTCATGCACCTCTTCCGTAAATGAAAATTGTAATAGCTGCCAATTTGGATGTAATAATCAAAGTCGTACATGTAAACCTTTGCCAACAATAATTATTTTCTCACCGCTTCAAAAAATATACAATGTATCTTCGATAGCATTTAATCTAACAACGGGAAATTATTCTTTTAATAAAATTTCTTTTATTGACTGGAGTGAAAAAAGACCAAGATGGGATAACGTATGTAGTAATTGCAATGAATATGGAATAAATAAAAGAGCTAGAGAGTCATTTGATGAAGGCATGCATAATCTAACTTTTAAAGCAATAAATGGAACTATAGAAATTACCAAAAATATTTCATTTTTTGTAGACAGTAAAAATCCGAAGATAATGGCAATAGAACCCAAAAGCAGAGATTTTGCAAATGGTTCGAATTTCTTTATTAAATATGATGAAAATAATTGTCAATGGCTAATATTGAAAATTTTCGGTAATAGTTCCAATAAAACATCAATGCATAATTGTTCTTCGGGTACTGTTAAAAAAATAATAACTGAAAATCTTAGCATTTTTAATAATCAACAAATAGAATATCAATTCATGATAAAGGATAAAGCAAATAATACCGCAGAATCAAGAAGGACAAAGATTAAAGTGGATACTATGAAACCAATTATCAATTCATTAAAGAATTCTACAAGTGATCGAAGAGTAAGTTTTGTTTTAAACGTTACCGAGGTCAATTTTGAAGAGGTTGTCTACATTGATCGCAGTGATAAAAGACCCTCAGAAAAAACATTGTGTTCTTCCTTTAAGAATGGAATCTGCAGTTCTACGAAAACATTTAAAACGGGAGAACATAATATAAGTATTATAGTTTTAGATGAAGCGGGAAATAGTGCTCAAAGAAATATGAAATTTAACTTAGTTTAGATTCTATTCTTTATTTCATCATCAAGAAATTATTTAAAGTCTTCTCCCCTAATTATTTAATGAACCCAATAATCGAAAGAGATGAATTAAAAAAATTAATCGATAGTAAAAAAATTATTCTCATAGATGTCCGAAGAAAAAATGAATTAGTCCACGGAGTGATTCCAACATCAAAGAATATTCCTCTAACAGAATTAGAACAAGCATTTGAGCTCGATGATAATTCATTTTTCCAAAAATATAAATTCAAAAAACCCACAAAAAAAGATCATATTGTTTGTTATTGTAGGACAGGAAGCAGAAGCCACACTGCGTCAGAAATTCTCAAACAACAAAGATATAAAGTGCAGAATTACGAGGGAAGTATATGGGATTGGTCAGAAATTGATCCAAATGTAAAAAAATATTTCAATTAAACTTCTTCGCCTTCAGTTTCTTCAGAAAGATTTTCTTCATCGTCAGGCTTTGCCATTTCCATAATTTCGCCTTCTTCCTTGATTTCCTTTTCTTCAAGTTCCTCTATCTCTTCTTTTTTTCCTTCAATTTTATCAACTTCCTCCAATTCTTTTTTCGTTTGCTCTTCTAATTTTTCCTTAATCTCTTCATCACTTAATTTTTTAATATGTTTCTCAGATCTTTTAGGTAATGGTCTTCGTACAGTAATCGGTAATACATGAGCTTCAAATTCTTTTTCCGCAATTTTAAGAACATCATAATTAAGCGCCTCTTCTTCATCTGCAGTCATTTTTAATAAAATAGGCGCATCCATTGCTAATTGTAAACTTCGAGCACCAAGTATACGTGCTTTTTCATAACGGGTAAATTCTTCCTCAATAACTTTTTTATTACCTGCCATAGATAAAAATTAAAACGAGAGTTTATAAATTATGCGGTTTATATTGAACAATATGATTAAGATCGTCAGGAGTCATATTTTCCAAAAGTGTATCAATCCCTTCAATATTTCTCAATCGTAATAATGAACGTGCTGCATCTACCTTATTATCTTCTAGCAAAGAAGCTGCAATATCTGCCAGTAAGTTTCGACCTTCAGGAGTAAATTTGTCGGCAGCAGCAGAGTAATATTTCATAAAAGGAATTTTTAATTCAAATAATAAATCTACAAAATCTATTTCATCTAATATTCCCAATTCCTTAAGACTATATGCATTATGCAAAGTAAAACGACTATTTTTACCTAAAACTTTAACAAATGCTTTGTATACTGGACGATGAGAATATAATTCAACGCTCATTTTACAATATCTTTTATTTTCTTTTCAATATCTGGAAAGATTAAATCGTAAGTCTTTTCAATTTGTTGAATAATTTCATCAAGATCTTTTTCAGACAAAGGAGTCTCAGCTCCTTTTTGTATTGCATTAATCATTTTGTCTTTTTTAGGCGCCGATATAGCAAGCGTAATTCGTGAATCACTGCTATCTTCCTCGTCTCTCGTCGGATCAAGCAATAAATTGTCGCCAATTTTATAAAAAGTCATTGTTAAAGGAAGATTAGAAGTTAAAGGCAGAGGATTTTTTGTAAACTCTCCATACGAAACATTTTCTATTTCTTCGTCATAAACCGGGAATACCGCAGTTTTTAAAGCAACTACTGCAGCAAGCGCACTTGCATCCATAGCGTTTCCATCATCATTAATACAATAAATATCAACATTAACCGACCAAACCCTTTTTCCAGATTCAATGCATAATTTTTTCCAATCAATAAATCCACTCTCTCTAATTCCTCGATCAACAACACGCGCTATTTCAATGGAGTCCATCTTCGGTGGTCCAGGTTCATATCGCTCTCCAGCGGTAGAGCTAAATTCCATTGAAACAACCATAGTACCTTCATCTTGATGATCAGTATAAGGCGCTTGAACATTCATTTTAATACCAACTATAACATCAGTTTTTCCAATTCGAACACGTGCACTTCCTTCAGCTAAATTAGAAACCCCAGTCTCAATGTGAATCGGCCTATGCTCATAATTACTTCGGCCATCTAATCTTTTATTTTCTTTCAACAAAACTGATATCTTTCTTCGGTTAATGTTTGGAATTTGCATGTTAATTTTTTCCCTCCTCTACTTTCGTATACGGAATAAATAATCTGCCACGTTCTTCTTTTGCCGGATAATCAATTCCTTTGTAGCGAATAAACGTTTCTTTCTTGCCATTATTATTACTATCAGCAGTTTTTATTTCTAATGCAGAAGGATCGGCATAGCCTGATTCAATCGACGGTTTACCTATTCCATAAATTACCAAGAGTGTAAGACAGACAGTTCCAACTGATAGTATTGTCCCTTGTATAAAGTTTGCATATAATTGATTTTCCGAATCACTTATTCTCATTAATCTTCTCTCCTTTCAGTGCTCGTTCTTGATATTTCAAAATCTTATCACAAGCTCCTTTAGCTGCTTCATAAGATTCTTTGAATCTCTGTAATTGTAATTTACCGTCCAATTGTAAATGAACAATATTCTTATTTCGTGAAGTTAAAGTAAACGGCATATCCGTAGCTCCCTCACCCTCATGATAATCTTCTTCATCTTTGTCGACATCCACAACAATTTTGTCATCAATTTTTCCTACTGAAACACTAGAAACCATTTCTTTCATAACTATTCCAGCATGTGCTAAAGCCATAGATGCAGCATTAATCCCCGCACATCGAGTAGATGCATTCGCTTGTAATATTAAAATTTGAACATCGATAACTGTTCCTGGAAATCGAGACAAATCAACAACAGAAGATAACGCATTTCCCGTTACCATTGAAATTTCTTTTGATCGTCGAGAAGGACCCGGCTTTGCTCGTTCAGCAACAGAAAACGGCAGCATATTATATTCGCATCGAATTATACCTCGATCAGGCTCTTGCATGTGCGCAGGATGTAACGGCTTTGGCCCATATACCGCAGCAATTGCAACAGTATCTCCAAACGCAAATAATGCAGATCCATCAGCATTTGGTATAACGCCAATTTCTGCGCGAACAGGTCTAAGTTCATCAAACTTTCTGCCGTCTATTCGTTTAGTGTAAGTCATAGTTATTCTAAGGGGATTGTTATTTCCTTCGATTTATAATATGCTTGGAAACCTCGTAAAAATTGAATAACTTCATTATCGGTTAATTCATCAGTGAGAAAAAATGTTCCAGTATAATGTCTCTCATAACAAGCACGTCGTTCTTTAGAAAAAATAAATTCTATATCGTTTATAGGTAACCCTGCATGTAAAGCTGCGAATGCAGTAGAATGGGCCAAATTTTCTAAAGAATCACAATCATAACCATCTCTATCATCGAGCCGAGCAAAATACCTATAAGGAGAAACGTGCCTATTATCTTCCCCTATTTCTCTTGATTTTGAGATTTTATATTCTACCATTGAATTAACTACTCTCCATCCATTGTTTAAATTTTTCATAATCCTCATTTTCTATTCGATCATCCTTAGCTTTTTTCTTGGTATGTAAATCATGATATACTTGAGCAAGAGCAGGACAAGTTTTTTCAGAAAAAGAATAATGGCTTCCATTGGTATCTTTTATTTCTTCTGCTTTTGAATTATAAAAAACCACATATACATGTACTTGATTATTTAAAAGAGATATCATTCCCCATTGTTGTCGTGATTCATATCCAACTTCTCTAGAAGTAGAATAATCTACCCATTCTTCGTCAGGAATTTGCTCCAATTTTCTCATTAATTTTCCTGCAATTGTTTCTAAATTTTCTTTGCTCATCTTATTTTCCCCCTCCTAAAAATTTTTCTATTTCTGAAGTTTGATACTTCAAACGAAGTTTTGAAAATCTTTGATTTTCAATTTCTGAAGCTTCGTAAGAAGCGAAGTTTTGAAAAATTATCATTGATTACCTCCAAGGAATTTTTCAATTCTATCAGTCAAACCTTCAGTCGCAGAATTTTCAACAATCATGTTAATAGCTTCTTCAGATTTTCGTTCTCCTTCAGAAGAACCCTTAAGCCAAATAAATCCATTTTGTCCAACATTAATCTCGGTATCAGTTTTCATCTTAATCATATTAATCATACTTCCGCCTCTTCCAATAACTCGCGGAACTTTATGAGGATTAATTCTAATAACTCTTCCACCATCTAATTTACCTAAACCTCGAATTCGGATGGTTAAATCAATTCCACCTTTCTTTACATTATTAATTTTTGCACTCATAATATCTCCGACTATAGCAAAATCTTCAATATTAGATTTATTGATAAAGCGCGGGCATTCAGACAATGATAAAAACGAAGAGTATGGTCCGCCAACATCAATTATCCAACCGCTAAAAGTTACATCTTCAACTCGACCAATAACTGAATTTCCACGTCGAGGCTCATAAACTCCAGAAATAGGAATTATTCTAACAACTCGGCCATTAATTTCTGCCAAACCATATCTATTAGAAATAACATCATTACCTTCTTTTCTCGTAAAATCTCCAGGCAAATAATCTCCTGAAACAATAACTTCTCCAGGAATAACTAATTTTCTCTCGACATCAGCTTCAGCCTCAACATTTTCATATTGCTCATTTTCAGAAACCACTTCTTCTTCCATTTCCATATCTTCTCTATTCCTGTACATGATCATATTTCCTAAGATATTTCTTCATCTTATCATTTAATAAACCTTTTTGTTCTAAACCAGATACAAGTGTTGACAATTCTTGGGGTGAAGGACTATATTTATCAGTTATACGCAATAAATTATATGCAGCATCATATGTATCATGACTCAAATGTTGATGAAACATTTTTTTAATTTCTTCAGAGGATGAATTGATAATTTTTTCATAAAATTCTTTGCGATGGACTACAAATTCAGGCCCTGCTTCAATACCTAATCTCACCCTATTTCCTTTTATCTCAACAACCTCTAATTCAATGTCTCCAATCATTATTTTTTCTCTTTCTTTCCGTGATAAGACTAACATATTTTTTTTCTCCTTTCATCTTGAAATCTTTTTATTTTTATATTAAGTAATTTCTCCAAATCATTTCGCACTCCTTCAACATTTTCAATTTCAGTTGATAATTTAGTGGATACATTATCCAAAAAATTAGCATGGATATCAAAGATATTATCGTATGTGGGAGAAAAATGAAGATAATAGCTGAGAGTTACTGTTGGAACATATTGATTGATCAAATTAACACTTTCTTGTTCGTTCCTCGCCTGATCTCTCAAATATCTGTCTGTGAAAATGATTATAATCCATTTTAATTTTTCCAGTAGAAACAGCAATAATCATCTTATTTCATCTCCTTCACCTAAAAAATGTTTATAGGATTCATTTTGATTTTTAATATACTCTAATCTTTCTTGTAATTTAGAGTCCAAAGCATTAAAAATTATTTTCCCAGGCACTTCTATTGCTAGATTAGCCAAAGAAATTTTATGAGAATTAGGAACCTTACCAGCATAAGGATGCCATTTAATGGCACTGCTGAAAGAATGAACTTCGAGTTTACCTTTTTTTCCCTCATCATTAATTCTCAGTGCGATTTCATAATTAATATTATTATAATCAAAAGGGACAATCATATTGTACATAAAATGCAATCCCGGGCCCGGAACACACTGCCACCATAAACTTGATTTTTCAACAATATCTTCAGATCTTTTCAAAACATCATATAAATAAACATCAGTTTGTATCAATGAAATTAATTTTCCGCTTTCTAAATTTCTAAGTTTTTTCAAAGTATCTTGTTGCGCTTTATAGACTTTTTTTTGAAGATTATCCCTAACATTCAATTCATTATCAAATTCTTCCTTTAAAATAGGAGTAACTAGAGATTGATTATTTCTCAGTTAACACCGCGCCATGCGTCGCTGAATTTATTTTATCATAAAAATCCATAAGTAAACCGACAGGAATATTCAACACAGCTTCCAAGTCCCCATTTGAAAGCCACTCTTCTTTTTCTTTATAATCTTGAATCATACCATATGTTTTTCCTGTATACATAGCCGGAATTCGAATTTTAATTTTCTTCGTTTCGATGCGAAGAGGAATAATTTTACCAACACGGGTAATAATATCTCCAATCTGTTTATCAACAGGTTTATCTTGAATATTAACTCCGGCCTCTCGAATTGCTTTCTCAAGAATATCAGGAGTATATGGTCTGTTTGTTCTAGAATCTACAGCATTTTTAGCTAAAAAGTCAATGACTTGTTTTTTTCTTGCCTCAAATTTTTCATCTCGAAATTCCTGAGTAACTTCAATCTGGCCTTTTTTCACAATATGTTCAGCGATTTTATAAAAATCATCAGTACCAAAAACATTAATCAATTCGCCTTTTCCAGCCCTCATCCCTTTTTTCTGATCAGTGTAAATTGCAACATCTCTAATAACTTCCATTACAGAAATAGCGTCACCACGTCGAAATTTCATTGCTCCTTCCAAATCGACCATGGTCTCGAAAACCATTTTACCGCTTCGCAATCGAGCAACAGTATCAGTCATATTAATTTAGAAAATTATATAATTTAATTTCAGTAAAAATATGTAAGCAATCTCCAAAAAAATCAAAATTAAAATGAGAATCCATACTAATCACACATGCTTTTTGATTTCGTCCTTTGACATTTTTTTAAATTTACCGTCTTCACTTTTGATATAAGCAACATTAAATCTATCTGCATCAAATTTATCACCTAAAACACTCTTAAAAATTTTAAAGCTTAATTTTACTGCTTCCTCAACCTTCATGTCTTTCTTGTATTCCTTTCTCAAGATTTCTTTAATTTTCTCGTCATTCTCACCAATGGCAATTGCAGTGTATTCAAAATAATTTCCAGTAATATCACTGGTATATAATCGTGATCTTTTATTTTCAACTCCGCCAACAATAAGGGCAACTCCGAAAGGTCTAACTCCAGGATGTTGTGTATATTGCTGTTGAATATCTGAAATCTCTTTTATTGTAGATTCTATGTCAATAGGATAATCATAAGTCACTCGATGCTGTTGTGCAATTAAACGAATATGATTAATTAAGACACGCGCATCACTAACAATTCCTGCAGCAGAAGACATAATATGATTGTCGATTTCATAAATTTTATCAGCAGATTCAGATATAATCAAACTATCCTTTTTTCCTTTATCAGCAACAATAATGACACCATCAGCGCAATTAATGCCTATACTTGCAGTTCCTAAACGAACTGTTTTTTCTGCGTATTCAACCTGAAGTAAATGACCGTCGGGAGAAAACATAGTCGCACTACGGTCGTAACCCATTACTTGATGTTGCATGTCTGGTATATCCATGATAATGTTCTTTAATTTAATGTAAGTCAAGCCAAGGTATAATAAAGAATGTCCTTGGGAATGAACTTAGGTATTCTCCTTTCAACAATTATATAATTTTTGGCCTTTTTAAGTTTTTCGTTAAAAAATTATTGCATTAAAATTTAAATATAACCTGGTCTTTTAATATCTAGATGATAATCAAGAGAGAGGTGCTTGAAAGCAATATGTGCGAATGAGATCGCAAAAGGCTTGAACGTGTGTCACAATGTGTTTATTATATTTCTACTCAAATTAAAGCAAGTAAAGGCTATATTTTGTCAGAACAAGAGATAAATTGTATACGTTACAATTCATGCTCTAATTGCACACCATTACAATTAATGCTCGAAGAAAATTACCATCGCTCAAAAAATAACGTGCACCCTTTAGAAAAAAATCTCTATGGCTATTAGTTCTGCAATTTTTTCAAGCTTCCACTAACTAAAATAATCTCTATTTGCTTTTCACACATTAAAAAACTCGCCCTTATTTTTTCTAGACTCTCTCGATTAATCGATAAAATTATATTTTTATTTCCAGATATGATAAAATGAGGAGCTGCCTCAGCATATCCTAATACGCCAATAAAATCAAATATAGCTTGTTCAATTTCATCCCGATACACGATTCCTTTTATTAAAAGATATCGTCTATTTTCCCGATGAGATGGTTTTAATGGTTTCATTTTTCTTTTTATTAAGTCTTTGTCCTCTTTTATCTTTTTCCATTTTACTTATTGGCATTCTTAAAAGAATTATCACAGCAAGAATAATTAATAATACAATCATATAAATAATTATTTTCAAATCGCGAATAACCTGCAATAAACGATTGAAGGCTTTTGGTTCGGTTACAGACGTAGGCATTTCTTCAGGAATCTCGCTAACTGCCTGGATTTCTAATGGTACAATAAATTCATTAATTGTTTGAATAGTTATCTCTACTTCGTTGCCATTTATTGATCCTAATTTAACATACAGATCATAATATTCAGATGAAGTCAAATTTAATTTGATACTTTGTCCGATTCCCAATGTAAATTCAGTTTTATTTATTATAGAAATTTGGGCAAAATCTGTACCGCTCTCATTAACTAGTAAAATATTTTCTCCACTTCTATCAAAAAAAACAAATTTAATCTTATTCTTTTTAGTTAATTTTTGTGTATAGCCCGAAATTGATTGTTCAGGAGAAATAACATATGTTTTAGTCGGAGATAATGATGCAGTACTTGCACTTGATCCTCCGCCACCGCCTCCACCTCCTCCGCCACCGCTGCTTCCGGAACTTGGAGCACTAACTGTAAAACTTCGTAAAGATGTATTAGCAGCGTTTTCTGCAGTATCACTACAACTAATAGTCCAGGTATATGTCCCAGGACCAAA
>JAGVXM010000023.1 GCA_018303785.1 Candidatus Pacearchaeota archaeon | reverse complement strand
TTTAATATGCGCTGGCTGCATAGAAATAATAGTTCATTCTTATTAATAAATTTTCTTAAGATTGAAAAATAAAAAATCCCATCGTTCGCTGCGGAGTATTTTTTAAGCCTCCAACTGATAACGCCGCACCAAGGTGCGGAGTATTAACTCAGTTGAAGCAATAAAGGATTTACACTCGTTCACAAATTTTTTCAACAGTATCAACGTAACAGGGGAACTCTGAAGAGAGATGAGCGTAAATATCAAAAGAACCTAAATGCGCGCGGGAAACTTTTTCAAGATGTCCAATGAAAATAAGAGAGCCAAAAATTCCTGGCTCATTACTAACAGTAAATACCTCCCCTAAAGAATCGATTTCGAATCCATGCTCTAATAATGAACCTTCTAATCTCTTCACTTCCAAAGGAGTAAGAGAGTAATATCCCGGTCCAATAGAAGTAAGAGTAGTAGGTTGCATATAAGATAGAGACAAATACAATTAATAAGGATTATTCTAAAAAATTTTGTAGTTTTGTCAAACTCCCTCAAGTGTATTTAGAGAAACAGAGGATTGAAAAATTTAATAAGAGTTGAATCTATTTTATATTTACTTTAAAGGAGTTACATAAGAAAAGATTTATAAATTAATAATTTTATAACTATCCATGAGCAAGGATATAACTCCTCAATTATTTCAAAGATATTTTGAAGCGGGGAAACTTGGAAGTTTGAAAATTGAAATTCCTGAATGTTATCGTTGTACAGAAATGAAAGTGAATCTTGATGAGCTATTTAGACATTCTACAAGTATCAAATTTTTTGAATATCAAACAAGACCAAAAGATATTGTTTCAATGTGCATATTTGGAAGCACTTTGTATAAACATTTTCTAATAGGAGAAAGAGAAATAGAAGAAAAAATACTAAAAAAACCAACAATACAAGAAGAAGAAAAATCATTTTTATCAAGAATAATTTCAAGATTGTTATATAAAATATTTAACAATGATAATGAAGCATTAGAAGTTGTTAATAGAGCCTATAAAGTTAGAGAAGCTCCAGAAGACTTTGATGTTATGGTTGTTACAAAAGAAGGGTTAACAGCGGATAAATTAATAATTCCTCAAACTCGTACAGAAGGAGATAACTATGGAAGTTGGCAGGTTATAGATCATTCTGCTGTTGAGACAAAAAAATTAATTCCCAATGAATATGGTTATATTGAAGTCAGAGGTGGAAAGGAGTTACATATTGTTTATCGTTCAGTTGAACAATTACTTAACGGGATTGGAAAGGGAGATACAGTAAGCGAAAGTGTTGTAAGATATGGTATTCCGATTATTGGACAAAGAAGCTTTGAAGACGTTATTCAAGGAGTTACAATGCCAAAAAGAGAACCCCTTCACCAAATTGAATGGACCGAAGATTTAGAAGGCAAACTTCAAGGTAAAATTCTTTAAAATTAATCGAGTATAATTCACAGAGGGAAATGTTACTCAGTTAAACATTAAGATTAACTTCTCGTGGGGGCATTCATCCCAAGGTTTAACATAGCAACATAAACCGAATAATTTACGAGCAAATGCTTTAGTTCTTCGAACGGAGCGTTGAACTAAAAGCGATATTCTTCTTTAGAGAGTTAAACCTTAAATTAAGGCTAATAGCTCTTCGACCAAAATATATAAACGGCAATTTGGTTTAATTTTTATGCAAATATATAGCAAAAGAGATGGGATAAATTATGTTCATGATTATGTTAGAAGAATAGACCACAAAAGATATATAAACTATAGTAATTCTATAGGGATATGGTAACAACGATTCAACTTAACGAAGATGTAAAGCAAGCATTGGACAGAATGAAGTCTAATAAGGAAACTTATGAAGATGTAATTGTTAATTTAATGAGATCTGTTGAGGGGCAGAAGAGAAATCAAGAGGAGTTGTTAATTGAGGGGTGTAAAGAGATGTATGAAGATATGTTAAAAATAGCTAAAGAATGGGAAGGGACTTTAATGGACGGCTTGGATAAAAATGAAAAATGGAGCAAATTACAAGAGGAGAAATTGTAGTGGCGAATTTAGAACCTGTTAAAGGTTCAGAACAGGGAGGAATCAGACCTGTTTTAATTATTCAAAATGATACTCTTAACAAACATGCCCCAACAACAATAATTGCACCGATAACATCAAAAATTTATACAAAAGAATATCCCACAAACGTGCTGATAAAAAAAGAAGACTCTAAATTAAAACTGGATTCAACAATCCTGCTGAATCAGATAAAGACTATTGATAAAAAAAGAATTATTAAAAAGATTGGTGCGCTTGATAATTTTACAATGAGTAAAGTTGA
Source organism: Candidatus Pacearchaeota archaeon (assembly GCA_018303785.1). Taxonomy (GTDB): domain Archaea; phylum Nanobdellota; class Nanobdellia; order Pacearchaeales; family GW2011-AR1; genus ARS1285. The sequence continues at coordinate 5,443 of JAGVXM010000023.1, read as the reverse complement.
CAAAGCAATAAAAGTCAGTCTTGCTTTGGACTAATTTCGTAAAGAAATTTCCATTAGTATCTTATTTATTTATGGCATTGCTATGAGCACATAAGTTAATCCTTAGGATTAAGTAATCGTGGGGGCGTTCATAAAACCATAACTCCTATAAACCTGTTCAACCTAACTGAAACATGCTAGATAAACTCTCTTCCGCAATTAAGAAGGGCTTTGATAAGATAGCAGGAGCAATATTTCTTGATAAAACAACGGTAGAGGCAGTCGTTAAAGATCTACAACGAGCATTAATCCAAGCAGACGTAAATGTCCACTTAGTAAAAGAACTAGGAGATACAATAAAAAAGGAAGCGTCAAATGAAAAGATCAAAGGAATAGAAAGAAAAGAGCATCTAACAAAAATCCTCCATGATGAACTCGTTAAATTATTAGGAAATGAAAAGCACGAACTAAAACTAGACACAAAAAAACAAAATGTAATCATGCTTGTCGGCCTTTATGGATCCGGAAAAACCACAACATCCTCAAAGATTGCGGCATACTATGCAAAGAGAGGATTTAAATCAGCAATAGTCGGTCTAGATGTACATCGCCCAGCAGCTGCAGCGCAATTAGAGCAATTGGGAGAAAAAACAAAAATAAAAGTTTTCATCGACAAAACTGAAAAAAATCCATTAAAAATCTACAAAAAATTTAAACAAGAATTAGAGGAATATAATCTAGTTATTTTTGATACAGCAGGAAGACATTCATTAGATAATGAGCTAGTTGATGAAATTAAAATGCTCAATAAAGAAATAAATCCTGATTTCAAACTTCTGGTCATTCAAGCAGATATCGGACAATCAGCGAAGTCACAGGCATCTGAATTTCAAAATGCAATTAACATCAATGGGGTCATAATTACTAGAATGGATTCAACTGCAAAAGCCGGAGGCGCGCTAACAGCATGCAATGAAACAAAAGCTCCAGTTTTCTTTATTGGAACAGGCGAAAAAACAGATGAATTTGAAACTTTTAATCCAAAATCATTTATTTCACGAATGCTCGGCCTTGGGGATTTAGAAGGATTACTTGAAAAAGTCCAGTCAGCTATCGACGAGAAATCGCAAAATAAATTAAAATCAAGATTAGAAGAGGGAACTTTTAATTTGCGTGACTTCCAAGAACAGCTTAAATCTATGTCAGGATTTTCGTTTTCAAAAATGATGGATATGATCCCGGGAATTAAAAAGGATAAAATACCGGAAAACATGCTGGACACCCAAGAAGCCAAGGTAAAAAAATGGCAGTATGCAATTGATTCGATGACTGAAGAGGAAATTGAAAATCCTGAAATTCTTGAAAAACAAACCACCAGATTAGGAAGAATAGCAAAGGGCTCAGGGACTACAACTGCAGATATAAGACAAATGATAAAACAATACAAATTACTAAAAGAATTAGCAACAGGATCAGAGCTTACAAACTTAGATCCATCGCAGGGATTGTCCCAAAAGCAAATGATGAAATTAGCAAAAAAATTCGGAAGAAAAATGAAATTTTAAATAACTAATTCTTCAACAATACCATCATTAATAACTGCAGAGCTATACGGTATTCTATCCTCGTTGATTAATCCAATTACATCTTCTAGAGATTCAATATCTTGGGCGTACACAAAAAAAGAATTATCCTTTTCAACATATAAAATTAAGGCATCATGATTTTCTAAATATTCAATATAATCTGAAAAGCTTGAAGCCAATCCAATTGTTAAACTATTATTATTCCATAAGGTTTTAACAGGAATATCAGAATAACTAGAATAAAATCCCGCTACTAAATTTTTCTCTTCCTCTATTGCTGTTTCACTCATGATAAAAGAATTAATTTCAGGATTCATCGTAGATAAAAAAGAATTAACAGTAAATGGCGGAGAAAAAAACGCTTCAGGCTGAAATAAATACATAATCAAAACAGCAAAAATGAGAAGCATAACTAAAATAAATGATACTAAAGAAATAGTTAAAAAATAAGTTTCAGGTTTAACTTCGAAACTATGTTTTATAACAACCTCTTGTTTCCTGACTTCTTCCATAAATAATGTAACCGTGAAATGCTTATAAATTTTTTTAAATCATAAATTATATTTATAAATAGGCATGATATAAAAATATATGACAAAATTAATACAGACGGGTGCAGAAGCGGAAATTTACCAAGATAAAAACAATATTTTAAAAAAGCGTGTTGAAAAGTCATACAGAATAAAAGAAATAGACGAAAAAATAAGGAAATACAGAACAAGGCATGAGGCCAAAATTCTTGAGAAACTAAGTAAAGTTATAGCAGTCCCAAAAGTCATTAAAGTTGATGAAGATAAAAAAGAAATTACAATGGAATTTATTGAAGGACTAAAATTATCTGAAAATTTTGAAAAAATAAATTTTGAAAAAACAGCAATTGAAATAGGTAAGACTATTGGAAAAATGCATGATCAAGACATTATACACGGAGATTTAACTACTTCAAATATGCTATTGTATAAAAATAAGGTTTTTTTCATAGACTTTGGCCTCTCCTATCATTCTCATAAAATAGAAGATAAGGCAGTTGACTTGCATGTATTAAAACAAGCATTAGAAGCAAAACATTACAAAATCTCTGAAATCCTTATAACCATTATTCTTAAGAACTATAACGCTAAACAATGCAAAGAGATTCTCGAGAAGTTGAAAAAAGTCGAAGCGCGCGGCAGATACAAGGATAAATACTAATCTGTTTTAATAGCCCCGCCCGGATTCGAACCGGGGTCACAGGCTCCAAAGGCCCGTATCCTTGACCGCTGGACGACGGGGCTATTCTGAATATGAATCCCAATCACTTTATAAATTTTTCAATGCCCAAAAAAAACCCAAATTTAACTTTAAAATTAAAGAGTACAAATCGTCGGTAACTTTTAAAAAATGGCAACCTTTAAAAACTCTCTTTCAAAATAAATTACGTGGCGAAAGCAAAAATTCAAGAAGCAATGGAAAAACCATTATGGTTAAAATATTCAGAAGAGGAAGTCCGCAGTATAATCTTAAAATTAGAAGATAAAGGTATGACTTCAGAAAAAATCGGCTTGATATTACGCGACCAATACGGAATCCCAAAAGTCAAGCTTTTCAACCTAAAAATTAAAGAAGTCATGAAAGACAAATTCGCCGAACCATCTGTCATAAATTTACAAAACAAAGTAAAAAAACTTGAAGAGCATAACAAAAAGAACAGACAAGACAAAAAATCAGATAGAGCATTGATTTTGACAAAGTCAAAGCTGAAAAAAAGAACTGACTATCATTCGAAATAATAAAAAAGAGGGACCATGTTGGAACATATTGAAAATTTTGCTAAATTATTTTTAAATAAAACCCATAATCAAAAGATTCAGTTAATCGGTCATTTTGATACTGACGGGATTACTTCAACAGCAGTTCTCACAAAAACATTAGACCGCTCCGGAAAATTCTTTACTACAAAAATTATGAAACAACTTTCATCAGAAGAGATTGATAAACTTCCAAAAGACAAAGTTCTTCTTTTTGTGGATCTAGCTTCAGGGAGCATAGAAAAATTAAACCAGTTAAATAATACCATTTTTATTATAGATCATCATGAAATTAAAATTACAACTGAACTTAGAGAAAACTTTTACATTTTGAATCCCCACATTTACGAAGACTCATTAGATCTCTGTAGTGCAGAGTTAGCTTATCTTTTCTCGCGCGCAATTTCTGAAGATAATAAAGATTTAGCATCGTTAGCAATTTTAGGTATGATCGGTGATACGATGGAAAAAAACATAAATAAAATCAGGAATTTAATTATCAAGGAATCTGAGGTAAGAATTAAAAAAGGATTTTTATTATATCCATCTACACGTCCATTAAATAAAGCATTAGAATATTCTTCACGACCCTTTATTCCAGGAATTACAGGAGAAAAGCACAAAGTCATAGAATTACTAAAAGAAGCAGGCATAGAAAAAATAGGTAAAACCTATAAAGCATTAATTGATTTAAGCGATGAAGAGATGAAGAATCTATCAACGGCAATAATGTTACGCTTAAATCCGCAGGAAGCACATGATTATATAGGTAATTTATATTTAGTAAAATTTTTTAACAAAATTGAAGATGCACGAGAGCTTTCGGCAATAATCAACGCATGTAGTCGAATGGACAATTCCAATATTGCATTGTTATTTTGCCTAGGTAATAAAGAAGCCAGAAAAAAAGCGGAAAAAATGTATCTTAAATATCGCCAACATATTATTTCCGGATTAAAATACGTCGATACATGTGAAAAGATTCAGGGAAAAAATTATGTTATAATAAATGCTAAGGACAATATTAAAGATACAATCATTGGGACAATTGCTTCTATTTTATCCTTCTCTTCAGTCTACAAAGAAGGGACTATTATCGTTGCCATGGCCTATAACGAAGATAAAATAAAAGTATCGATGAGAATGGCAGGCAGAAAAGGATCAGGCAGGAATTTAAAAGAGCTCGTAGAATCACTAACTCAGTCATTAGGTAACGGCGAATACGGCGGGCATAAGTATGCTGCTGGATGCACCATTAAGTTGGAAGATGAGCAGAAGTTTATAGAATTAGTTCAGAGAAAACTCCAAATTGAGATGGTGAAAATGTGAAGGGTAATCACTGCCAAAAAATATTTTAGAAACTTTAAGGGAAAATAAATGAATATAGACTTTTTTAATAAGGTAAGAATATAACAACTTTTAAGTAATAACAAATAAAAAGATTTATATAGGTTCTTCGCTAATAAAAAACATGACGAAGATAGTTTATACATCAGATATGCATGGAAATGAAGCTCAATTCAGGGCATTTGTAGACCATGTCTTAGAAGTTCAAACCAGCAGTCGCTATAATCGGCGGAGAGCTTCCACCAAAAGGCGGTAGGATTGTCAGAAACAATTATATTGGGATACAAAGAAGATTCCTTAGTGAAAGATTACCAGAATTATTGAAAAGTATTAAACAAGGACTTCCAGAAACTCAAATTTACCTAACACCAGGAAATGACGATTGTAAAGTTAATGATGATATTCTAAATGCTCATCCAGATTTATTTACAAATTTAGATGGAAGAAGAGTTCAGCTTCCTAATGGCTTAGAAATTGTCGGATATTCAGTTGTTCCTATAACCCCTTTTGGAATTAAAGATAGAGAAAAATATGATGTGACATCCTCCGTCCCCTAAAGGTTTTTTGCTGTGGCAAAAAATCCACTGCGGTGGGGGACGGCGTCCTTCAAATTTATGCGAAGCCATGATGCAGTTCTTGATTCTCGATATATCTTAAAGCTCTTTCAAAATCACTGCCGCATCCTTCACAAAAATATCCCTCGTTCCAAAAATGTCCTTTCGGATATCTTTTTCGCAACGCGGG